>JBBISZ010000070.1:0-10566 GCA_037441045.1 Deltaproteobacteria bacterium
CACTTTTTATTTTTTAGTAAATACTTCTTGACAGTTTTATCAGTCATTGTATCTACAGGTATATGAAAAAAATGGCATAGTAAAATATAGACTTTATTTATTCTTTCAAAATTGTTGTGTATTGTAATAAATTGAATCCCCTGAGGTGAGGAGGTTTTTGTATGAAAAAATTAGGTCTTTTATTATTTATCGCTTTGATCCATATAAGTGTTTATGCAGAATCAAATGGATTGAGTGTTACACTGGAAGAAGTTCGGCAAGCAATAGTAGAAAATAATCTATATTGGACTGCGGGTGAGACAATATATACAAAGATGACTCCTGAACAACGAAAAGCCGTATTTGGATTAATCATACCAAAAGGATATAAACCCCCAAAGAGCAATATAGCAGGCAGTCTCAAAATGGCTCTACCTGCCTCATTTGACTGGAGAAATAATAACGGGAATTATGTTACAAAGCCCAAAGATCAAGGTTATTGTGGCAGCTGCTGGGCTTTTGCATCCACTGGGGCTATTGAATCCAAATATATGATAACCAAAAAAACACCAGGACTCAACATTGACCTTGCAGAGCAGATACTGGTCTCATGTGATACATCCAACTACGGTTGTAATGGAGGAATGCTTACAAATGCAGCCTCCTTCCTGCAGGATAGCGGTTCATACATAGAATCCTGCTTCCCATACAACCCATCCTCCTCTGACCCATCTTCGACAAGATGTGCAAAGGCATGTGCAGATTATAGAAACAAGGTAAAATATTATAAAATCAAAGACTTCATAGGTGTGAGTCAGGATGTAGCAGAGATAAAAGCAGCAGTATACCAGTACGGTCCTGTACCTGTAGGTATGATCGCTTGCGATGATTACCAATATTACAATAGTGGTGTTTACAGACATAGGAGCGGGAGCTGTTCTCCTGATTCAGGACACGGCGTTCTGGTAGTGGGCTGGGACGATTATAACAACTGCTTCATTGTAAAGAATAGTGGTGGACAATACTGGGGAGAAAACGGATATTTTAGAATCGATTATAGTGAGGTTAGAGACTGCTATGACGCCAATAGCGAGACATTTACCTGTACAAGTTTTGGACAGATGGGAGTAGCATACGGCGATGTTGTAACAGATGCAGATGCAGTTCAGGTGACTATTGCTACTGATCCATCAGGGTTGGAACTTAATATAGACAATACTGTATTTAAGGCACCAAAGACATTCACATGGATTGCCGGAACCTCCCATCCAGTAAATGTAAAACCTGAGCAGAAGAGTACAGATGGAAAATATAAGTATTATTTTGATTCAAGGTCCGACGGAAAGAATATGCTTGAATCTATAGTCGCCCCAACTACACCTGCAACAATCACATTCAAATTCAAAACTCAATACCTTCTTAAATCAGTTCCAAACGACACGAATGCTGGCAAGGTAAATCCTTATTGCACACCTGAATGCTGGCTGGATCCAAATTCACAAATTACCTTATCTGCTACACCAAATCCGGGATATGAATTTACTGGATTTACGGGCGATATAAACACCTCCCAGAATCCATATCAGTTCAATATTACAAAACCGATCTCGGTAGTTGCCAATTTTAAAAAGAGCACAGTTCCAACATATACCATAACTGCATCAGCAACAGGGAGTGGCAAAATAGAACCGTCCGGTACAATCAGCGTTCCACAGGGAGGGAGTCAGACATTTTTAATTACACCAAATCAGGGCTTCCACATTGATAGAATTCTTGTAGATGGGAATCCTGTAGCAAACTCTTCAACATACACATTCTCAAATGTAACCGCAAATCATACTATAAGCGTTACATTTGCAATAAACTCAGCCACCACATACACAATAAATGCCTCAGCCGGGGCAGGTGGAACTATCAACCCCTCCGGCAAAATCACTGCAAATAAAGGGGCTTCACAGACCTTTACAATCACTGCAAATTCAGGTTATGCAATTTCAGATGTGCTTGTAGATGGTTCATCAAAGGGGAAGATCAGCACATATACATTCTCCAATATAACCGCTAATCATCAGATCTATGCCTCATTTGAAAAGACAAATCAACAGACTGAATACAGAAAACTCAGTATTGATTACAAAGGTAATGGTTCAGGCACAATAATGTCTTATCCAGCCGGACTCAACTGTAAAAATGATTGTTCTGCATGGTTTGCAAAAGGGACAGAGATTACACTTTCAGCGATAGCCAATTCAAAATCAGTCTTCGGTGGATGGAATATCGGAAGTTGTGGAAAGAATAGTTCATGTAAGATAAAATTGGACTACGACACCCCTGTTGTTGCATATTTTAATCTCAAAGATGAGACAGGAAGCACAGATAATAATACAGATCAGAGTGCAGATGAAGAAGTAATAACATCTTCAGGTTGCAGCTGTTCAATGGTAGAATAGAAAGATTCTCTATTGATTTCTCGATTAGCAAGATAAATATTTTTAAGTGGATACGATATTGTTGTAAAATTCTTAAATATCTCAATCTATCTACCATATAATTTTTGCAGTTTAATACATTTAGATTATCAATATCCAATTAATAGCCAATTAGCATCTATTACTCTTATCTTAAAGAAATTCCAGTATCACTATTAAAAAATCCATACTATATATTTTTGGTTTATATCTTATTAAAGCCACCTATTATCAATTATCAATTAAAGAGAAAACAAAACATTAGATTAAAAATCTTTATTTCAAATATTTATTCTGGGCAGATATGACTTTGTATAATTATTGATAATAGGCTTCAAAATAAAGCACTCTACGCGCACATAATGATCATTTTGAAATTCAAAAACCAGAACTAATTAAATAAAATTACTTGATATTGAACGGGAACTCTATTGGTATTGGCGGACCAGAGAATTTTGGGAAGGTAAAATCACTTACAACTGATGATATACATGTGCCTATATATGTACCTTTAAATTGAGGAGTCTTTATCTGAACTCCCTTTGTCTTACCATTAGGTTGAATCTCCCAGCCAATAATAAGTTTTCCCTTCACGGAAGAATCCCTTTTAGCCTGTTCAACCATACAGGCTTTTATTCTTCCTATATTTGCCTTAACGACCTCAAGAATCTGTTCCTGAGCGAGAGTCTTTGGAAGCCCTCCCTGGCTACCTTTTGGGCTCTGATCACCTTCAAAGTCAAGCAAAGAATCAGAACCTTTCTGTTGTTTCTTCTTTGGAGGTTCAGGCACTTCTGCTCTTGCAATCTTTTCCTCTTTCTTTGGTGGAGGCGGCATCTCATCAACCTCTTTTATCTGCTTCTTTGTAGATTGTTTCTCCTGCTTCTCCAACTTCTCCTCCTTCTTTGCAACCTTTATCTTTTGAGGCTTCTCCTCTTTTGAGTGTGTCTCAGACTCAGCCTTCTTCTGTACCTCTTCCTTCTTCTCTTCCTGTTTTATAGCCTGTTCCTCCTGTTTGGGTTGTTCTCGAGCTATCTGCTGCTGTTGTTGTTGAAGTTGTTGAGGAGGCTGTTGCTGTTGAGTCGGTTGCTCTGTCTTTGTAACCTGTTGCTGTGGTTGTTGTGGGATTGGTTGAATCTTCTCTCCTGCAAGCTTTGAATACAGTACATATCCCAGCACAGATCCGACAATAATGATAAGCCCTACAATACCTATTAAAACAGGTATTAGCCAGTTTTTCTTCTGCGCTTTAAAAGGAGGCTGAGAATATACAGGTGGATAAACTGGAGGATAAGATGCCTGCTGATAAGGTGGACTTATTACCACAGGTTGATCCACCGGCGGAGATATAGTAACTGGAGGGGTTGATATATTCTGTGTAGATGCCACAGCTACAGGAACATTTTCAACTGGCTTTTCAAAAGGTAATGCACCTGAATCAATACTGGTTGATGCTTGAACTGCTGATCTTTCCTCAGGTTTTGAAATAGAATTAGAAATAGGAATATCTGTTGAAAATCCTCTATTAATAGACTCCATCTCATCCTGAACAAGAGATGCAAGCGCATCTCCAGCTGCAGGTTTCCAATCAAGCTGAGGTTCTTCCTCCTTTTGAGATTTGAGTTCCTCCTCCTGTCTTGAGAGATCATCAAGGGATGGAAATGCCGACGATGAGGGTCCCTCCATTCTACTCTCTTCACTTTTTTGTGCTGGCATAAACTCTTTTATAGGTGGCTGTTCAACCTCTCTGGGCTCCTGTGCAGGAGGTACAAGATGGGATAATTCAGGGACATACATCAATGGTTGCCAGCCTGCCATACCTGCCTTCCATACCAGAGTAGTTGAATTGATCTCTCCTCTCCCCCATTTCTCTTCAACCTCATTCAATGAAAGAGGACCAACCTGCATCTGTCCTATTGCAACATACCATTCACCCCTCGATTTTGGAGCCACATAAGGCTGTTGCTGTAAATGAGCATAACTCTGCTTATTTGCTAAGTTTTCCTTCTGATCAGAAACAGCATCCTCTCCAACCATCTCCTTTAATTGATCAGTAGAAACAACCCTTGTAGCCTCTCTGCTGATATCTTCCTCATCAGGTGATTCGTTCAGCATCTGATTTACCTGACGATCAACCTCATCTTCAACCCTTTCCTCCTGCTGATTTTCATAAACGGATGTCAATCTATCATCTGGAGATTCCGAAATCTGCTCCCCATGATAGGACTCATTGGATGCCTCCTGATAGTTGTAATCAGATTGCCCATTTTCCGCAGTATAATTATCTGTTTCAGCGTCTCTTGAGTGCTCATCTATAAGACTCTTGAAAATACCCGCCGCCTGATCTGCAGTTACCACTCTGGTAGAATCCTTCCCTCTCTCCTCTTCCTGAGCAAATGGTGATCTCTGAACAACCGTCGCCTCGTTCTGAAATGAGTCAGATTCAGCAGTCCCGCTCTCCGGCGGTTTGATAGTTATTATATTACCACATTTCTTACATTTTACCTTTGCACCCTTTGAAGGTACTCTGTCATCGCTTATCTTATATTGGGCATTACAATTGCTACAGGTAAAAATCATATTAAAACTCCTGATTCTTTATATACCAATATTGAAATAATAAATCAAATTTTTTGCACCCTCCACCCTACAGCGTAACATTCAATCCCAGTTTTTCTCTGAGACTCATATACTCTTCCGACATATAATAAATCACGATCTCTCTAAGAAGTGTTCTCTGCGGGATCTTGTATATCCTTGGTGGAATCTTCTGAATCATATTTAGAGCAAACTCAAAATCCTGCGTTATTGCCACTCCGGCACGTATTGTTGAAAGTTCTACACCCTCCTTGTAGTCCTCCATTCGGGGTCTGACCTTCTCCCCAAAATATCTCGATGCAAGTGCCTTAAATACCATCATATTATCAGGTGTCATTCGTGGTGCAAATAGACGCATATACTCCTGATTTAGGACAGGATTCCCATCCATCAGCATATTCGGGTTTGATACTGCAAGAATTGCATTCAAGATTGCGTCTATATGTTCGGGTGGTCTGGATACCAAAATAAAGAACTCTGGTCTTAGAAGTGTGAGTTCCTTTGCAAACATAAACCAGATCTCCTTCTTGGATCTCTCCTTAAACATATCATCTCCGAGGACTATGGCGGGTGGATTTGTTGGAAGCAACTTTATTCCAGTGCTTCCAGGCTGTCCCTTATATGCCTGAATGGCAGGTATATTCAAAACTCCCTTTACATATCTCAACATAGATGCCACAAAAAGCTGTGAGGTATTGACATCTATATAATCTGCCTTCTTTAATCCAAACTTCTCAGGGGGTGACATAAATACATCGGGATATTTCTTTAATACCGCAGCAAAGATTGCACCCAGCACACCTGTTGCCTGCTTATGAAGAATAGATTCTTCCCAGAGATTTTCTGTCATTGACTTTGCCGAAACATCTCTAAGCTTGGAACGAAGCTGGTTAATAATCCTATCATCTTCTGGATCAGACTGCTTGAGAAATTTAAGCACATTACAAACAATGTAGACTCGGTCATACTGCTTGGTCGCAATATAAAGCCTCTTAAGAGCCTTGCAGACTTTTACAGGATTTGTGGTAACTTTAATGAGTTGATGATATGTCTTGATTGCCTTTTCTCTGTATTTTTCCTTTGAAGAATAGAGTTCGGCGAGCATATCCAGAACCTCTGCATTATCTTTATCAAGGCCTGCAACCACTTCATAAGCCATTACAGCCGCATCTGGATTCCTGAGAGCACGATAATAAAGATCTGCAAGGGTTCTCCAGAGAATCAATCTCCTTGATTTCTGCTCCTTTGGAGTCTTCTGAATCATATTTCGATAAGCCTCCTCAAGCCCCTTCCAATCCCTCCTGTCAACCAGAATCTTTTCTATCTCTGCAAAAGCCTGCGTATAATTGGGATCTATGTCAAGTACCTTATTAAAATATGAAATAGCCTCATCCAGATTTGAGAGCGCCTTCTTATTGAGTTCGGCAAGTTTCAGGTAGTACATTTTGAGCTTCTCTTTATCTTTTTCAATAGATACAAGTTCTTTCAAAATATTAACCGCCTTCTGTGGCTGTCGGGCGTCAATATAGAGCGGGAATAACTTTTCCATCGCCCTCTGTTTCTGTTCTGCCTCTTTTGCACACCTCAATGCACCACTGTAAGAATCTATTGCACGAAAGATATCAGAGAGCTTGCTCAAGCAGATAGTCCCAAGTTCCATATAAAGATCAAAGCGCTCTTCTTCTGTAACCACTGATATTATCTGAAGGTACATATCGTACGCATCATCCCATTCAGACCTCTCTGAATATATCTCTTTTAAGAGCGTCAGAATCTTGAGATGTCTGTCATCAATCTCGTAACCTTTTCTGAGGAAACTTATCGCCTTCTCAAGATTACCCATTTTTCTCTCTATCTCTCCTATCTGACAATATATATCCACAAGCTCGGCATCAGATAGAACATCCTTTTGATGAACAATAATATTCTGGTAAACCTGAGATGCCTTATCCCACACCTCAAGCTGATAATATCCAATAGCAAGGCTCTCCATCACAGGCAGATAAGTTGGATCCATATCATAAGCGGATTGATAACACTTTATCGCCTTCTGTAGATCATTCATCTTCTCAGCAATATAACCCAGCCTATAATATTGACGGGCAATCTCCTTTCTGTCCCCGGTCTTTTCCATATCCTTGACAACAACCTGCAGACAGGATTCTGCCCTCTGCCAGTTTTCTTCTCTAAAATAAATGTCAGCAAGTATTCTGGCTACCGCTACATAACCAAAGTCAATCTTTAATGCCTCTTCGTAGTAAAACTTTGCCTGTTCAATATCATTCTTCTCTTCCTCATAAATTTTACCTATCTCAAAGTATAATCGTTTCTTTTCTTCTGGATCGCTTATATACTGAGCCTCATGCTTCATCATCTTGAGGTACTCTTCAAGATTCTTTTCCTGCCCATAAATCCCCCTCAATGCCCTCACCGCCTCAATGTGAGCTGGATCCAGTTCTATCACTTTTTTGTAAGACTCTCTTGCAGACTCCAGATCCAGAAGCATCTCCTCATGAATCTTACCAAGTCTATAATAACTCTGCACTGCCTCCATTGTCTGTCCCAGACCATCAGCCTCTCGTTTTAACATTTCCACAGCATTAAACCAGTTACCACTCTTTTCATAAAGTTCTGCCAGATTATGTATCGCATCCCGATTATTTGGGTCGTACTTTAACACCTGAGTAAAATAGGTCTCAGCAAAATCTGCTCTTTTAAGATTGTCTCTTGAGACAATAGCCATCTTTAAAAGTATTTCAACCTTCTCTTCCGGGTCATCAGCCAGTTCAAGATGTCTCTTGTAAGTATCAACAAGATATTCGTAATTCTGATCATTTAGATAACACCTTTCAAGACTTTTTATTGCATTTAGATCAGTAGAATCCAGATCGAGAATAGCATTGTAATGTTGAATCGCCTTCTGATAATCTGAGAGAATATCCTCATATATAGAACTTACCTTAAAATGTGTCTCTATAATCTCAGAAGGTTCTTTTAGGACCTGAATCTCTCTCTCATAGATATCTGCAAGCTCTTCATGCATATTCAATCTCTGATAAATATTCTCCAGTGCCTTTAGACCATTCAGATTCTCAGGTTGTATATCCAGAATAGAGAGATATGCCTCTATTGCCTTCTCATCCTTTTTAAGTCTATTTTCATAAACCTCACCCAATCTCAGATAATATTCAACCTGCTCATCAGCATCCACAACATCAATCATTCTCTTAATACTCTGAGCCAGATCCTCATATCGCTCAGTCTTTTCGGTAAATTCTATCATCCTCTCAAGCAGTTTTCTGTTTGAACCATCGACTGCCAGCGCCTTCTTATAAATATTGAACGCCTCATCTGTATTATTTATCTTTTCATGATATGTCTCTGCTATCTTTATATAAATATCTATCTTTTCCTTCGGGTCCTCAGTAATCTGAATCTCTTTATCCAGATAATCTATAAGATCCAGATATCGCCCATCTTTTTCATATAATTCCTGTAGCCTGTGATATGGTTCCTTATCTGTCCTGTTGAGTTCTATGATTTCCTTGTAATGTCTCTCTGCATCTCCCTTTTCTCCCAGTTTTGATATTGAGATTTCAGCCTGTTTCTTTTTGAAATACTGCAATAGTTCGTTGTCTTTTACTGTATCAATTGCCTCCTCATATATTGCATACAATTCTTCATAGAGCTCAGTCTTTTCTGCCATACTCTCAACTTTGGCAAGAACCTCTCTATCCTCAAAATCCTCCTTTAAGAGTCTGCACCAGGTTAAGAATCCCATCTCATGTTCATCAAGTTCGTTTTCATAAATTTCTGCCAGAGCTCTGATGAGTTTTTTCCTGTTGGCCAGATCTGACTCAGATTGTATTCGTTTTTCATAAAATGGTGGCAGCCTTAAAATCTTATTGCTATCTCTTTCGAATTGAACAATACGCTCGAAGATCTCATTATCGGCACTATTTATATCAAATGCCTTTTCATAAAATAGAATCGCCTGCCTGTTATCCTGAAGATTTTCATAATAAATATTAGCGATCTCTTTCAATATCTGAAATTTCCGTTCATCCTCCACCATATCTAACAACAACTCCAGTACAGAGATGAGTTCCTCGTATGAAAAGAGAGATCTCAATACAGCAGCAACCCTTTCAAGTTCTTCAATAGTATGAGGTTCTATATCAAGAACCCTCTTACTCATCTCAATCGCCTCTTCCCTTCTACCCAGATTATTGGCAAGAAGTTCCATCAGTTCCAGACGATATTCTTTGATTTTCAGATTGTCTTCCTGAAGAGGGATGAGCCTTTTTAAAATTGATGCCTCTTCAATAAACTCACCAGATGATCTATATATATCTCGCAATAAAATTAATGCCTTAATATTTTGAGGGTCTATGGTGAGTGCCTCATTAAGAACGAGTCTGGCATTATCCAAATCATTTACAACATTTATCAAAATATCAGCAAGCCTCAATCTATAAGGTACAGACTTTGATTTATCAACGATCGCATCAATATATTTTTTGTAAAGAGTAATAAGTTCTTCAAAATTTGTGCTATCAAGATAATATTTCTCAAGGGCTTCAAATGCCTCATCACTCGAATTATCAGCCTCAAAGACCTCCTTATAAAGTTCTATAGATTTATCCGATTCCCCAATCTTGGCACCAAGAATATTTGCAATTCGTGTCTTTATTCTTAATTTTTCCTCATTATCAGTCTCAAGTTCCAATGCCTTTTCAAGTATCCTCTTTAAATTATTGAAGTCTTTAAGCGACTCATATAATTTTTCAAGGGATCTCAGAGCAAGCCTGTGATCAGGTTTTATTTCAAGTATTCTGTTGTAACATACAATAGCACCCTTGGCATCATTGAGCTTCTCCTCCAGCACCTTTGCAAGTCTGAAAATGAGATTTATCCTCTCATCCTCATCTTTTACTATCTTTATCTCCTCTTCAATCACAGATGTCAACTTTTCCCACTCGCCCTTCAAACGATAGATTCTATCCAGAGACGAAAGAGCGGCAATATCATCAGGTGTATTTGAAATAACCTCCTCAAAATAAATCATCGCCTGTTCCTGATCTTTTATCTTCTGCTCATATATCTCTCCAAGTTTTCTGGCATATTCTACCTTTATATCCTTTGCCTTTACACTTATATAGAGTTCTTCCAGTGTAGCAATCACCTCTTCAAACGACCCTGTATCTTCTGCTATCTCCTCAAGTTCTTTGAAAATACCGGTCTGCTCGGGAAATTCCCTCAATATCTTAATAATGGCCAGGAAAGCCATCTCAGGCTGCTGCATGCGAGCACGATATATCTCTGCAACATTTTTCATATATGCAAGTCTTGCACCCCTATCTATTTTCATCTTTGACGCCCGCTCAAATACAGATACAGCATTCTCAAAATCATCTTTACTCAAATATATATCAGAAAGCAGTGGAACAACCTCCTCAACATATTTCCCCTTATCAAGTAGTTCCTCCAGATGTCTTTCAAGAAGTGCATTTTCTCTATTATG
>JBBISZ010000071.1:0-10548 GCA_037441045.1 Deltaproteobacteria bacterium
ACTACTCCTGCTCATCAGAAATATAAACAGATAAACGGTAAAAATATTCCAGAATTATTCGTACCTGCTCCAGAGCTCATAGATATAATTTACCTGAGCCTCACTTATGATTGAGCCTTTCTCAAGAGACTTCTTAATACGATTTAGTTTTTTTATCTCATCTTCACTCAATTCGTTCTTTCTTAATAGTTCATCCACAAGTGAAAGGCATTTTACACACTTTACCTTTCTCTGCGGACTCCTTGAACACTTCTGGTTGGGCATTTACTCCTCCCCGTGGTGATGGTCTTCACACGCCTCCACCTTAAAAGGTTCGGGCTCATCCGGCCTTCTATTGTAGAGTGGAGACATATTTCTGAGTCTCCCAATTATTGGCGGCAATTCTTTTATTATATAATCAATCTCTTCTTCTGTATTGAATCTTCCAAGAGATATCCTTACTGAGCCATGTGCTGTCTCATGATCAAGACCCATAGCCAGCAAAACATGAGAAGGATCAAGTGATCCGCTTGTGCAGGCTGAACCCGAAGAGGCGGCAATTCCCACCATATCAAGTGACAATAAAATCCCCTCACCTTCTACATACTTAAACGAAAGATTGGTAGTATTGCATAATCTGTGTTCCTTATGACCGTTGAGTTTAACATAAGGGATGGTATTAAGAATTGCATTTTCAAGTTTATCCCTCAGGTGTGAGAGTCTCGCCTTCTCCTCCTCAATCTCAAGCGATACAAGTCTGGCAGCCTCACCAAAAGCTACAATTGAGGCAACATTCTCAGTACCTGCCCTTCTGTTTCTTTCCTGATGTCCACCCGAGATAAGTCTCTCAATCCTCAAGCCTTTCTTAATATAAAGGGCACCCACTCCCTTTGGGGCATAGAGTTTGTGCCCCGAAATAGAGAGTAGATCGACTCCAAGATCTACAACATCTATTTTTTCTTTTCCTGCTACCTGAACTGCATCTGTATGAACAACAATATCTGGATTCACACTTTTTGCTATCTTTACTATATCTTTTATTGGAAATACAACCCCGGTTTCATTATTTGCAAACATTATACTAACAAGTATTGTATCGGGTCTTATAGCGCCCTTTAACTCATTTAGATTCAATTCACCATATTCATCTACCCCGAGGAATGTTACATCCGCACCAAATTTTTTAAGGTCCTTTACTGTCTCAAGTACTGCGGGATGCTCTACCTTTGTGGTAATTATGTGCTTTCCTTTGTTTTTGTTTGCAAAGAATACACCTTTTATTGCATGATTGTCAGATTCGGAACCTCCAGCGGTGAATACAATTTCTCTATCAGAGGCATTAATAAGTTTTGCAACATTAGCCCTCGCTTCTTCGATTGCCTGATGAACTGTCCTGCCAGCCCAGTGGACAGAGCTTGGATTACCAAAATGCTCTGTTAAGAAAGGAATCATCTTTTCATATACCTCCCTCCTTATCGGGGTAGTAGCATTATTATCAAAGTAAATCCTTCTCTCTTCCATAAGTATATCTCCTCTCTAGTGAAGTAATACTCAGAATGAAATATTAATAATCATATCCAGATATGTCAAACCCTAAATTCTTTTTAGCAAACAGGCTAATATTATATAACTTTACAAAAGTAGAAAATATCTATATAAGACTAAGATCAAAAAATACCCGACCTCAAGCAATAAGGTAATTAGGTACTGTATCCAATGTATTATTAATATGTGACAAAGTACCACCCGTATATTGCCATTCAAAACCATATTCCGTATTTAGCAGACTCTGCATCAGGTGCCAGGTACTTTTCTGAGTGTCAGGTAGATTTCAGGAGAGTAGTTATAATTGACAGATAATTAATGACCTTTTCATCTTTTAATCTTGAATTTTATCCTTATCACTTATTTGTATTGTACTGTATAAGTATGTATAGCACAAAAAATATAAAAAAAAGTATTTACAAATATTGTAATGTATAGTAAATACATTTTGTTAAAAGCGAGGAGATTGAAATGTTTGAAAACAGAGACGATGATAAATATGTTAGAGCCTCCCTCAAGATTGCACTGAGGCTCAAAAAAGAGAAAAACCTGGACCTTGACACCCTTATAGAAGAGGAAGCAAAAAAGAACTCTCTTGATAGACATAAGCTTGCAAGATATTTTGCCCAGAATCAACAGGTCTGGATGGGTTCAGGAAAATACGAGGATAGATAATCTACTACAAGGATCTTGCTATTGAAGATTGAAAAGATAATAGATAAACATCCTGAAAATTTTTATATACCGACAAAAATCAAGTTAAGAAGATTAGAATATGAAAAAGTCTGCTCAGAATGTAGCAAGTCCCTTTCGGATTTACTCAAAAATAACCCTGCTTATAAGAAAGTTACGATCTGTGTCACTGATAATACTCGACCATTTCCAGACAAAAAAATTATTCCCGCATTACTTTCTACTATAAAAAAGCATAATATAGAGCAAAAAAATATTGTCATTCTTATCGCTACTGGACTGCATAGACATCTTAACAAATCAGAACTAATAACGAAATTTGGAAAAGAGATTGTATCAGAGTATAAAATTATCCAGAATAATCCAGATGATTGTGTAAGAATAAGTACGCCCGGAAAAGAATTTTATATAAATAGACATCTTATTGATTCGGATTTGCTCATAGGAACAGGGATATTTGAACCACATCAATATGCAAGATTCTCCGGTGGAAATAAAATATTTATTATCGGATGCGGAGGATACAAAACAATTGAATACATTCATTCAGCAGATATGGTACAGAAAAGGGGAGTCAGAATAGGTAGTATCACCAGCAACCCATTTAGAAATGCAATTGAGTATTTTGCAAGATTTCTGCCTCCAAGATGGATATTGAATATTATAAAGAATGCCAATGGAGAAATTATATGTTTTGATACAGGCAGCCCGGAAAGAGTCTTTAAGAATCTTTCCAAATGGTTTTTGAAAAATATGCAAGTTTCTCTTGCCCGGAGATTTGATGGAGTATGGATGAAGATTGCTGAATCAAAAGGAATAAATCTTTATCAGGCATCCAGAGGTCCAACCTATATCGCCCTTATGAGATATCCTATTGTAAAGAGCGGAGCACCCATTGTAGTATCTGCCTCTCTTTCTGAAGGATATGGAAGAGGTTCTGGAGAGAGAGAGTTTGAAGAGATTATGAAGTCGGGAGATAGCAATAAGCAGCTCTATAATAGATTGTCAAAGAGTGGATATGCCGGAGGTGGACAGAGGGCGCTTATGATATTAAAGGTAATAAAGAAGCATCCTGTTATATTTACTGGCTTTAGAAAAACAATCAATCTTGAGAGAGAAAATATCTATTTTATAGAGAGGGAAGAGGACGCACTTACATTTGTAAGAGAGAGGTTTGGGGTAAAAAAAATGATATATATTGACGACCCCTTTACATACCTCTATTCTTATAAAAGTGAGTTTCGGAGAGAAAAATGAATTTTTTTATTGCATTTTCGCTCTTATGCGTATATATTAACCCTTAACAAAGGAGGGCAATGATGCCAAAGAAACCAGTAAAAAAAGCAAAACCAGTAAAGAAGGCAAAGGCTAAGAGGCAACCAAATCCAGAGTTTATGAAGCCGATGCAGCCGTCAGAAGCTCTCTCCAAAATCGTAGGTTCAAAGCCACTCCCAAGGACAGAGGTGGTAAAGAAGGTATGGGCCTACATTAAAAAGAATGGGCTTCAGGACAAGGTCAACAAGAGACAGATCAATGCAGATGAAAATCTCAAGGAGATCTTTGGCGGCAAGAAGTCTGTTACAATGTTTGAGATGACCAAACTGGTCAACAAACATCTTAAGTAAGACTTGAGCTGGTAAAAAGGTTTTGAGCCCACAGACATTTCTGTGGGCTTTTTTATTTTAAACAGAAATCAAATCTTATAATGAGTTTATTTTTTATTGATCAGTCTTTTGCATATCTACCATAAAATCAATATATAAATAAATTCAAACTTTTTACTCCTTAAATCCCGTTTTCTGTCCGATGAGAAATTTATCATTTTAATTTTATTACCAATATAAATTATTCACTATCTTCACTACTGCCCAAATCAATCCCTGTATGTAAATAGATTATCCCCCAACAATGCCACCCATTTCAAAATAAACTATCAAAGAACAAACAAAATATTAGACTCAATAATTTTGCGGTAAAATCTATCTTGAAAAGATGTGTACTATCTTTTAGCAATTAGTTTATAAAGATACCAGCCTCCATTGGCTCAACATTGCTTAAAGTTTTATAGAACATAATATTTTTAAGACCATCGATTTCAGAAGAAAGGCTTTTGAGAGTTACACTATATGTCAGGATACTTACTAAAATTTAAAACTGTCAGGAATTTTCATTCTGCATTACTAAAATCAGATAAGGAGGCATCCGGGAGCTCGGGGGGATACTCCTCTATTTTGTATTTAACAAATTTTCCTTTCATACATGGAATAAGTTCACGAGGCGCCTGTCTTAGTTCCGATAGAGGAGGGATGATATATCGTTTCTGTTTTGGCGGGTATGTGGTGTATAAATCTCCCCTCTTGTCTGTCTCCATAATGTATGTGCCGCCGTTCTTTGAATAAACAAGTATATATCTAAAATTTATGGAGTCCCAGTTGTATATAAGTCTTATATACTGTCTCGGTTTGAGCTTTATATTATGAGCTGTGCCCCTCGGTATGGCAGGAAAAGATTTGTCAGTATATCTCGGTAAAGGTCCATACTTTCCACTCGCCTCAAGCATTCCTATTGGTGTTATCCAGATCTTCTCACCGCTGGCATTTATAATTTCAATCTCTTCAAGATAGTCTATTCTAATTGTATTCAGATAGTTAAATATCACTATAAAAATTAGTAGAATAAATGGTGCAGCGATTAAAAATCCGAGCAGAAAATAAAACTTAACTTGGGGACTCAAAGATTTCATAGCAGATATTACAAACACAATCGTTGACAAATGTAAATAACAAAATATTTCCACAAAAAAGATTGACTAATACGCCAGAACGATATATGTAAAATTCGTTTTATTAGTTCTGGAGGTACTTTATGCTCACAAGAGATGCAATCCTCGAGTTTTCGTCCTCTCTCTTTTTGCGGTATGGCCTAAAGAAAACCACCATGGATGAGGTAGCGCGTATATGTCGCATTGGAAAGGCAACACTTTATAAGTTTTTTAAGAACAAAGAGGATCTATACAGAGAGATTATAAAGAGTGAAATCAATAATATTTTAAATAGTATGGAGGATGCAATAAGAGATATTAAAAATACCCGTGAGAAGTTGCAGAGACTATTTGAAACAGAATATTCTCTTCTGAGGGGTGAGCTTAACCTTTCAGAACTCCTGACAAATCAAAATGAAATACTGGATGATAGTATCAATGCCCTTATAGAACAGTTTTATGAAAGGCAAAGAAGACTTATAAGACAGATACTCTCTGACGGTGTAAAGGCGGGTGAGGTTATTGTTGAAGATATCTCTCTCCTCTCGCTTGCAATGATGGCGGCAGGACAGGGACTATTTCGTTATTTTAAGGATATCAAAGATGAGAAAAAGGCTCTAAAAAGTATGGAATATCTTATCGACACCCTGTTCTCAGGAATAAGTAAGGAAGGAAGGGCAATATGATTATTAATGCAATTAAATATCTGTTGAAAAGTAGATATATCATTTTTGGGCTCACTATTCTTCTATGTGCTATTTCTCTCTTTCTTATAAGTGATTTGAGAGTTGAGAGCGATATTTTAGAGTATATGCCAGCAGAGGATGAAGATGTTAAATTTTTTAAAGAAATCGGGAATAAATATCTCTCAAATTACTTTATTATGGTCACAATTGAAGCACCAGAAGATATGGGGGTATTTAAGAGGGAGTATATTGAGAAGATTGATAAACTTACAACAATATATAAAGAGATTGAGGGGGTATCTTCTGTAATCAGTCTTACAAACATAATGGACATCAAGAAGATTGAAGATGGGATAGATGTGGCAAATCTGATTGATATGGGCAATGAGGAGGAACTGACAGAAGATAATCTCAAAAGACTGTCTGATTATGTCCTGAAAAATGAGAGATATGTAAATAATATAGTATCAGCTTCAGGTAGATATTCTCAGATTGTCATAAGGCCTCTATCAAATGCAAACAGAGAGGAGGTTGTAAAAAAAGTTGAGGAAATAAGTCAAAATATCCTGTCAAATACATCACTCAAATACTATGCAGGCGGCTGGCCTGTAGCCATAAGGGATATGAATAACGCCATTACAAAAGATATGAGCAGTCTTACACCTATTGTTGTTATTATTTCAATGTTTGTCCTATTTTTGGGGTTTAGAACGATACGTGGCGTATTGCTTCCCATACTGGTAGTGATGGTTGCCAATCTCCTGACATTTGCAACCATGGCTCTATTAAAAAAGCCGATTACAATGGGGACATCATCGGTCCCTGTAATTCTCATCTCAACGGGGACTGCTTACGCAATTCATATTATAAATCAATATTATTTCCACTCCAATAGATACAACGATAAAGGTGAGATTATCTTTCACTCTATATCTGACAAATGGAAGGCGGTATTATTATCAGCACTTACAACCATGGTAGGATTTGCTACTCTAATTACAGCCACATTGAACACCGTTGTTGACCTCGGTCTATTCATGACAATAGGGATATTCTTTGCATTTATACTGGCGATCTTTGTTCTCCCTATGATCCTCTACTCTCTCCCAATTAGACAGACCAGAAAGATTGTATCCGAGGAGGAGGAGCTGAGCCATACAAGGGGATTCTTTCTTCCCCATCTGGAAAGACTCGTCTTAAATCATCCAAAAAAGATTGTAATCATATTTCTCGTTGTAGCCATCTTACTTATACCATTCCTATTTAAATTGAGTGCTGATGTAAATCCTATAAACTATTTTAAGGAGGACTCCGCAATTAGAAAATCTGAACTCTTGCTTGTCGACCACTTTGGAGGTGCTGTTCCGATATATGTTCTTGTAAAAGGCGAGGTAAAAGATCCGATTGTTATGTATATAACAGAATATTTTGAGAGGAAACTTGAGGCTCAGGATACTGTAAGCAATGCCCAATCAGTTGCAGGGATTGTTGCGGATCTCAATTACAATCTCATAGGGGATTACAATATACCTGACAATGCAGGAAAGATAGGGAACCTCTGGTTTTTTGTGGAAGGAAATGAATATCTTTCTCAATACATTACGACGGAGATGAATGAATCCGTAATTCTGGCAAGGATAGAATCAATGCATCGTTCAAAGGTTGTCCATGCAAACAACAATATCAATTCACTTATTAAATTATTTCCTGAGAGATTTAAATCCATAAATTTGAATGATTATGAAAAAGACCTAAAAATCAGATTACAGAATTATTGGGAGAGACACTTAAAAGATAGACTGTCAGATGAACTAAAAATTGCAGGAATTGAAAGAAGAAATAATGTCGCTGATTCTCTGATAAGCAGGATCAAAAAAATGAATAATGATGAGATTAAAATAGATTGCAAAATAATATCTAAAGAGTTTGAAGTAAGATTCAATAGTATAAGGTCGGAATACAAGATTGACTATATTCTACCTGAAAAATCAGATGAAATCTGTGCACTTGATATACTAAACCAAATAAAATTTGTCTCCGGAAAGAACATAGTTGATGAAAACGAAATTGAGCCAGAGATACTCAGGGAGATTCAGGAACTCAAAGATAGTCTCGTAGAGTATTATAAGAAAATACAGATTGAGACTGAAATAAATAACGAACTCAAGATTTACAAACCATCCCCCTCTTCCATAAAACATATATCAGGTATAATAGAGTTAATTTTTAGAAATATAGTAATCATAGGAGATGATTTTGAAGGATTTTCTGAACTTAAATCTGAAGCAAGAGAAATACCCTTAAAATACGGTGGACTCGGTCCTGTACTGACCATGCTGGACGATAATCTTATGAAAAATCAGACACAGTCAATTATCCTCGCTCTGGTTCTTGTCTTTTTACTGATGTTATACCTGACGCGCTCATTGATTATCTCCACTGTCTCAATGATACCAATCAGCTTTACCCTTCTTGTAAACTTTGCAGGAATGGCAATCTTTGGTGTAGTAATTGATGATATCACAATTATGATAGCGTCAATTCTCATCGGTGTGGGTATTGATTATACAATCCACGCGATTACAGGTATGAGACTCGGCTATGAAAAATATAAAGATGATAAGAAGGCTATCTCATTTACAATCCGTATTATAGGAAGGGCTATCTTTTTGAATACAACTGCTGTATCGCTCGGTTTTATTTCACTCATCTTTGGAGATTTTGTCCCTCTAAGGACAGCCGGAGTTATGATTGCTGTAACGATGTTTGTGGCTGCAATATCAGCAGTTGTGCTCATCCCATCTTTTGTAATGATATATTCAAAATTTAACATCAAGGAGGTAAAACTATGAAAAGATTGGTAGTATTTTGTTCCATTATGATCTTTTCTGCCTTTGCACTGTGTGCTGAGACGGCAGATGAGGTCTTAAAGAAGGTAGAGTCAAAGCAAAACGAGGCAAAGGATGCGGAGATCAAAGTCAAAATTACAACAGTAGAAAAGGATGGAAGCAGAAAGAGTAAAGAGGGGATCATCTATCAAAAAGGGGAGGATAAGAGGGTATTCAAGTTCACATCTCCTGCAGATATTCAGGGCCTCGCAGTTCTCTCAACAGGCAAGGATACAAGATTTATTTATCTACCTGAATTTAAGAAGGTCAGAAGGATTGCAGGACATGTAAAGAATCAATCATTTGGAGGGACAGATTTCACAAACGATGAGATCTCATCAACAAAGTATTCCGATGATTATGAGGCTATTGAATTGAAGAACACAGGAGAAGACAGGATAATAACTCTGAAGAAAAAGGCTGGTAGCGATAGGGAATATGATAAAATCATTGCCGAAGTAAACAAAGACTACATCATCAAGAAGGCAGAGATGTACAAGGGTGATAAACTCTGTAAGGTTCTTACGGTTTCAAACATAAACACTCACGGAAAATATGTAATCGGAGAGAAGATGGAGATGAAGGATGTTATAAAAAATCATTCAACTATAATGGAGATGACAGCAATTGAGTTTGATAAAGGACTTTTGGATGATATCTTTACGGAGAGATTCTTAAAGAAATAGCATTCATTTGAGGTGAATTTATTATGGTAAAAAGGCTTCTTACATTGTTAATTCTACTATCTCTGCCTGCTGGTCAGTTATATTCATCAGATGTTTTAAGACTCAATGGCGATATCAGAAGCAATCTATATATAGGACTTATATATGGAGATGTTTATAACTATTTCAACTCCAATGTAATATCACTAAGAGGAGAGGCAAAACCTGACGAGAATGTATCAGGCAGATTTGAGATTAGATTCAGAAATGAAAACATAAGCGAGTTAAAGACACTTGAAGAATTGAAGATGCGAGAAAGTACAGAGCCAGTCTCCATACAATTTTACGAGGCATACATCCAATTTAGTTCGCTCTTTTTTAAGAATCTTGATCTCAAAGTGGGAAGACAGCGGATTGCATGGGGAACTGCAGATGGATTTAATCCCACTGACAACTTCTCTCCTATGGATCTTGAAGACCCTCTGGATTTCAAGAGTAGACTCTCAGTGAATGCGCTAAATGCAAATTTCTATTTTTCAAACTTCAGCATTTCTATGGTGATTCAACCTGTATTTCAACCATCACTTCTTCCAAATCTGGATCTTATGGAGAATCAATCAAATACCATGATGGCAGAGTATCAGGATAAACTTGAGCAGCCAGTTATCTCACTTCCTGAATTTAAGGCAAAGAACTTTATATATGGAACGAGGATAAAATACTCGGGAGAGATTGCTGATTTTTCTCTCTCTTACTACCACGGATTTATGACTATCCCCTCACTTCGGGATATAAAGATAGAGAGTTCTGGCTTTGCACTTAAGAATATTACTCCTGTATTAATATACCCAAAACAGGATGTGATAGGAATAGATACAGCAATGAATGTTTTTGATATTGGCATCTTTGGGGAACTATCTCTGGTATTTCCAAAGGGCATCTCTACAGTATATTACATAAACGATAACAGGATTGAAAATAAGGATAGAAAGATGTACGGGCTGCCCGAGGGAGGAATCTCAATTGAGGATAAACCTTTCTTACGATTTGCAGGAGGACTTGATTATACCTTCAAAGGTGGATATTACTTAAACATGCAATATATAAGGGGATTCTTTAATGAATTATCGGCTTCACAACTGAATAACTATATTTTTGTATATCTAAAGAAGGATTTCTTTGACTCCAGATTGGAGATTCAACCCTCAATCGGTTTTGAATTTGACACAGATAATGATGCCATCTTTAATATGGAAAAGACAGACAATGAAAAGGCATATATCTTCTCTCTTGAGACAAATTACATTCCTTTTGGAACTGGCAAAATAACT
>JBBISZ010000072.1:0-10532 GCA_037441045.1 Deltaproteobacteria bacterium
TAGCGAATAAAAAATCTTCTTTGACATAATCTTACCTCCTTATTAATTATATAATTATTTGCAAAAACAGTACTTACTTACTCCATAATCACAGATAGAAGGTGATGGACAGCCCAATTGTGGACATGGCTCTGAGCATATTTTGGGTGTATTTGGATCATTATCAGCATCTACACACTTGAGCGGTGTTGTACAATCAAAATCATCTATGCATTCTTTACAAATATCCTTGACCTCATTTACACAGTCACATTTGTTCTCAACAAACTGACACTTTCCCATATTGCCATTGTTATAGCAGGTCAGCGGTTCGCATTTCGGATTTGACCACATTGAGCATCTATTACAATCACAACTCTTTGTTTCAAGATTGCAACTTAAGTTCACCGGACACTCATAATCTGAGCTGCAATTCTTTGTACATACATTAGGAGTAAGAGGATCTCCATCCGAATCTATACAAACAAGTCCTGCACCACAATCTATATCCTCTTTACAGGTCTTGCAGTAACTTCTTGGGCACATACATATTGCTATTGGTAGATTCGCATCATTATTGCATATCATGGGGGACTGACAACCTTCTGCACATGGTTTTGTACAGATTTTTGGTGTAAGTGGATTCACATCGTCATCAACACAATAGAAACCATTTGGGCAATCACTGTCATTCTCACATTTTGTATCACAGAGATTGGCCCCGCTATTGTTACAAATACAGTATTTGCTGATGTTATTGTCACAATAAGTATAAACGGGACTTGTCGGGCAGGGGTAGATTGATGGGCAGACGCGTGTACAGACATTGGGTGTGCTGCTGTTGTTGTCATCATCGGCACATTCAAATCCAGAAGGGCAGTCAGAATTTTGTGAGCACTTCTGACATACATCAGCGATAGGGTGTTCCTTACAGGTACAGACTTTATCACATTTTGCATTTGGCGCAGGTGTACAGATCATATTTTCCGGACACTCTTTGTTATCATTGCAACAATGTGTACATTCTCCTGTTCCGTCGTTGTCCACATCATAACAATCAGGTAGCGAATTATTTGTCTTTGTTATACACTGGGTAATATTCATTCCATACTGAGTGCAGCTTAGATTATCTGTATCAAAATGAATGCATGGACAGACGCAATAACTCTCATCTCCATATTGAACGCATAGAGAGTATGGAGATGGACACTCCTTGGCATCTATACAACTCTTTGTACATCTCTTAATACCGTTTGCATCAGGCATACATAAATCAAATTGACCGTTTGAATTTGTTATACAATCCTGATTATCAGTACATTCATACTTGCAGTCTACAGAGACAGCAGGATGTTTGCATATACAATACTTGCCTACATTGTAATCACAATATGTAAATACGGGCGAAGACGGGCATACTCCAAGTGGACCACACGGAACTGTACACACTTTTGGTGTATTCGGGTTATTATCCTCGTCCACACACTCCTCAATCGGTGCACAGTCTGAATTATCACTGCACTCTTTACAAAGGTCAAGTACTGGTGGCTCTTTGCACATACATGCCCTTTTGCAATTCTCATTCATCGGGACAGGTAGATCATAGCAATGTAATCCGGACGGACAGTCTTTGTCTTCATTGCAGCAGCGTGAACACTCACCAGTAGAATTATTGTTTATATCGATGCAATCTGTAAGTAAGCCGTAAGTTACATCACTGCAGTGCTGATTTAAAAGTCCAATTGGGTTACATTGAGCCTGCTGAATATCTGCATGAATACACGGGCATATACATATACCTCTCCCATCAGGTCCCATCTTGGCGCACATTGAGAATGGTGATGGACATTTTTCGGCACTGTCGCAGGCTCTGGTGCAGAATTTATTGCCATTTAGATCTGTTGCACATATCTGGAGCTGTCCTCCTGTCTGTAAAGAACAGTCCTGATCTGTCTGACATGGGATCTGACAATCCAGATTTATTGGTCCACAAACACATTGTTTATTATGAACTTCAGATCCAATCGTATTTGTTATGATCTCTTCTGTATGACAGACACCCTCCTTCCCATCGGGCATTTTGCAATTTCCTGCGCAGTCTGCATTGCACAATTCAACGGAACATCCACATTTATACTTACCTGTGTTGCTGTCATAAAGGAATTGACATTTACCCATCTGACCATTCTGTGTCTTACACTTCTTCTCCTCACAGATAGGATTCCACAATTCTGAGCAGGGCTGTTTTGAGATAGGTCCAACAACAATGAATTTACCCTTTGCAGTCTCATTCTCCGGCTTTTCATAAGTAAGTGTGTAATCATATATGTCCATTTCAGCCAGTGGCACATGAATCAAAATGCTGGCTACATCAAATGTATATTCAGAATTTTTGGGAGGAGTGATTGTAAGCAGTACAGGTTGCTCTGAACTAATATCTGTCTTGAATGAGAAATAACCCTCATTATTTGTAGTTGTAACAATCTCCCTGCCCGACTCAAATTCATAACAATTTACTATTATATCTTCGTTGGTATTTGTGTCAGAAAAATAGAGACTCTTCTTCTTATTTTTTTTCTCATTAATAATCGTTGGTCCTGGAACCTGCTCAACTGTAATCTCTGCCCCTGGTACTGGTTCTGATTTGACTTCAACTGCTGCCTTTGTGGTGGCAGTAATAAATGCATCGAGCGCTTTTTTTGCATCTCCCTTCTTAACATAAAGTTTGTATAGTTGATCATCCAGATCTATGACGAAGTAGCCACCAGAATAGGAGAGAATAAAATTAAACTCCCTTATATTACCATATCTATAGAAGGATACTACACTCTTATTGACTTTTACCTCTTTTCCAAAATTTTCCGGTGGAGTAATTATAAATACTATCTCAAAATTTTCAGGTAATTTTTTTAGTTCATCTTCAGTAATATTAATACCAAACCTGCCATTCTCATCAGATATTATATTTTTTGCACCACCACTGCTTTTTAATATAACATCAAACTGTGTTTTTTCGGCAGGGCCGCTCTCACTACCACCGGTACTCATTTTAATTGTTCCAAATTCATAATCTATTGTAGCTCCGCTCACTATCTCTGGTTTTTCAATGCTCAACTCCTCACCTGTAGAGCAGATCGTAGCAGGTTCAACATCCTTACCGGTATCCGGGAGATTGATGTCCAAAATAGATACATCATCTGTCCGTAAGATATCAGTTACCTGACTGCTATTTTCTTCAGCAGTACATGCAAATAAAAAAATGGCGATTGCCAGCACATAAAAAAGCTTCTTCATAATGGACCTCCTCCACATAGAAATAGTATATCGATTTTTATACCCTCTTTTTCTTTCTGTCAAGGCAAATAAAATTTTTTAGCCATGTTTTTGAAGAAAATCACACTTTATTGCAAGGTTATCTTTAATTTTATTTTTTTAAGCCGCTCTGCCCAAAATGACTTTAAATTTAATTAAGCCTATTTTAGATCTGTGAATTTGCCTATCCAAATATTGTATATGATGAAAATTTTCATAGTCTTAAATATCCTAAACTGCTGTGCATTTAAGCCTTTCACAATAGACGTAATGTGTTTTGAAAATTTTTATATAGTACACGCAAATTTATTGTTTTATTTTTTTAGCTCTTTTAATTTCTTCTGAGCCTGTGAGAAATACTTTGATTTAGGATAATTCTTGATAAGTTCCTCAAGAATGTTCTTCCCGTCCTCTTTTAATGAGATATTTATAAAAGACATACCCATCTTAAAAAGGACCTCGTCCATATATTTAATACCTCTGGGATTCTCCTTTATGATCTTCTCATACTCAAGTATGGCATTCTGAAATTTACCCTCTCTGTAATAACTCTCAGCAATAAGCATAACTATCTCAAATTTTTGAGAATCATTCCATTTATTCAGCGCCTCCTCAAATATTATTCTGCTTGCCTCCCACTGTTTTTCATTCAAAAATTTCTTCCCGAGTAATATATAGTCTTTCCTGTTGTTTGGTCTTTTTATTTCAGATAATTTTGCAGATTTCTCCTCTACCTTCTCCTGCCTTACAGTCTGAGTTGAAATCTTCTGGTAATTCTCTTTGAGTTTTTTGAGTTCTGATGCAATTTCGTCTATTCTATGGACATTTAATTCATATTTTCCATTTAACTCCATAATAGAATTTACTATCTTATCCAGTTGAACACCAAAATCAGCCACATTATCCCCATAAGTACTTCTTATGTTCTCAAGCGATGAGGACAATTTTTGCGCCTCTCTGTCAAAATTCTGAACCTTCTCTTCCAGAGACTTCTGATCAATTGCCTGCTTTTCTTTGAGTGTCTTTAATTCATTTTTAATCTGGTTTATCTCATCTCTCAACTGATCACCTTCATCTCTGGACATGAAGATAAAACAACCTTCAAGGCAAAGGGATATCATCAACAAAGAAAGTGTAATAAACTTTTTCATTAATTAATCTGTTTATTTGGTTACGAAGTCGTCTCTTCTATTCTTTGCCCAGCATTCTTCATTGGATTCTCTGCAGACGGGCTTCTCCTTACCATAACTGATTGTTTCAATCTTTATTCCAAGACCAAGGTTTTTGAGAAATTTTCTGGCTGCCTCAGCCCTCTTCTGCCCCAGAGACATATTGTATTCGGTTGTACCTCTCTCATCACAATTACCCTCAATTACAACCTTTTTAATACCCTTTTTCTTAATACATTCTGCATTCTTTTTAAGGATATCTGCCGACTCAGGGGTGATATCATATTTGTCAAATTCAAAGTGCAGACTATCTATTGAACATTCTTCTTCACTCTTCTGTGCCATCTTCTGTACACATCTACCTGATTCGCAATTTTTACCCTCTCCACAGTCCTCATTCTTTACACACTGGGCAGGAACACACCTTACACCCTCACAGATCTTCCCGCCCGTGCAGTCTGAATCGGATGTGCACTCAGGTACACATTTGTTATCTTTGCATAGCATCCCACCTTTGCAATCAGCGTCATTTAGACATTCAGGTTTTATCTCGCATTTGTTGAACTTGCATACCTTTCCATATCCACAATCCTCATCCTTTCCACACTCCTGACACTGCCCCATCACACATACGACCTTTCCTTCATTTTTATCAAAAGATTTACAATCATCGTCAGTCTTACAATTTGGAAATTTCGGAGGACAGCCCCAGAGAATCAACATAAAAACTACTGTTAAACAGGAAAATAAAAATCTAAACTTCATAATCCAACCTCCTTATATTAAACAACAGGGGAGTTTATACAATATTCCTACCTTGTCAACAAAAATCGAAGAAACCATTCTCCATCTACACTGCTATAAGAGACTTAAACAAAGTCTATCAGCAAAAAATGATCTCCAATTCCAAAAATTCTCTGATGTTTACATCAAAATTAAGATGAAATTAAAATTGTAACTGTCCAGCATTTAATATAAAATGAGGGGAGTAAATAAATTGCATTATCATCGCATCACCATAATATATAAACTCGTGGACATACATCCACTCAAAACAGATAGTTCAGACAAATAATAAAACTAATAACCCTTAACAGACAAATTAATTTTATCCTATTTCTGCTCGAGGATAATGCAGGAAATATACTCGATTTTTATATCTTTAAAATCGCTTATGCCTCCGAGCTCACCTATATATTCCTCAAGAGCCCTTCCCATAATTCGTCTCGCATAAGGATATAAAGAAATCTCTTTTAGAGGAGAGAATATTTTATCCTCCATCTCTCTTAAAAACCTGTCGGAAAGGGTGACATCATCTCCATTTTTTACAAATGAGATATTACACAGCTTTTCGAGATTATTTGAGGATACAGGCGATAAGATAGATTTACCTGTCAATAGATAATTTGCAAATGGAGTAATAAGCAGGCAGAAGAGGCCAGGCCTTTCCTGATATGGAATATTAATCTTTGTCTCCTTTATTCGGTTAAAATCAGATAGTTTTATATCATAACACCTGATAATTATTTCCAGCGATGCTTCAATCTCGTAGAGAAGGTCAAACAACCTCTGAATCTCCTGAATGCTGCACGGGTATGTGTATTTTGCATCAGAGAATATCTGCATCATATCTATTTCGCCAAAATTTGTCTTTGCAATCCTGAGCAGATTTTCAAAATACAGAGGTAGTCCAACAAATTTAAGATACTGATGAATTGAGATAATCCTCCTTGCCTCCTCTCTGAGAAGTTTTAACTTTTTGTAGCCGTGTCTGAAGATGTCTATTACATAATAGTTTTTAATAGCATCTGCAGGTTTTATATTATGTTCGGCCTTAATTACCTCCAGCCCAAGTCTCAATAATGCCTTAACTTTATTTGAAGACTCCTCAACAGACTCTATCTCAAACATCTCCAATCTATCTGCCACAACAAGCCGATTTATCAGCACCTGAAGTTCAAACAGGATCTCCATCATAGTTCTCTGAGAAATTTCTTCAATATTGTCCTTAACTACCTCAATCTCGGAGATGTATTTTACTGGCAGGCGTGAGTAGGTAAAATTGTCTATCGCAGGGGGGATAATTTCTCTCTTTATTTCGGTCGGTTCATTATATACCCCAATTGCGTCCTCATATTCATAAAATCCGAGTTCGGTTATTCTACTGGATTTTATTTTGTATAGATCCTCCTCAAGGTTTGTATATAACTCCTGTCTCATACCTTCAACAAGTCTTAAATATAGAGTATGATCTTCCGAAAATATCTCAGTAAGTAATTCTTTAATCAGCATCTGCTTTTCTTCATCACAATTGGGCTTTAGATAGTAGACACCATCTATTGTGAAAGTCCCATCTGGACAACCCTCTTCGGGATTAAAATCCTCCTTTGCAAGGAATACCTTAAAATCTCCGAGCATATATATCAACTGCTGTTCATAGTCCATATGAATAAACTTATCCAGCAATGTTTCTCTACTCCATTCACGTAAAACCATCATATAGTTATGCATTCTCTCCTTTGAGAAATAAAACCCTTCCCATGTATCCAGATCCATAATATACTGGATCTGTTCATAACTACATAATGACAGGAGTGCTCCCGAACCATCAATCCCGATCTCTTTGATTGTAACAGCGAGATCAACTACTGGCATTGACTGTACAAGTTTACCAGCGTCTCTTAAATCTGTCAGAAAATCAAAACGCTTTTTCGGAGATAACAAAGGGAGAATAAGCAACTTTTCTTCAAGTGTTTTCTGCTCAAATTCATCAAAACTCAAGGCATCATAATCGAGTTTTAAAAGCTCCATCCTTTCACCTTTTTAAAATAACGAATAGAAAGAACAATTTTGCCTCAAATAAACGCTCTGAATAGAATCGTTTAAATATAAATCCTCTTTCTGTAATCTATAATAATCTATTTTATAAATCCTTTGACCAGGATTCGGGTCTATTTTGCCTGTGCCTTACTTGCCTTTTTGAGTCTTTTCATCTTCTTTTTGTACTTAATTTTTCTCTTCATCTTCATTCTTCTGTGTTTACTCTTGCTCCTTGCCACCTGCATCCTCCTGTGTTTTGCTGTTTGAAAAAATTAATTATATTAAGACTAAATAATTTTAATATATCAGTAATAATCGGTATCATAAACCTATCAATTTCTTCTTCTTCTGGTTTTCATACTTATCGGCACCATAATAATACCCGTAATGTCTATAGTAGTATGAATAATAGTAGTAGTTGTATTCTTTGCTTTCGAGATCTATCTCGTTAAGAATCATTCCTATAATGTGTGCATTTACATCTCTTAACTGTCTCTTTACCTGCAAAACGGCATTTCTGGTGGTCTTCTTCGCCTTTGCTACAATGATAACTCCATCCACTATTTTGGAAATTACTACACCATCTGTTACAGCCGCAACGGGCGGTGAATCAAAAATAACTATATCAAAGTTATCTCTTGCATCTCTGACAAACTCTCTAAACCTCTGTGTATACATTAGTTCCGCCGGATTGGGTGGAATTGGTCCACAAGGGCATATTGAAAGATTTGGAATACCAGACGGGATAATAACCTGAGAGATAGACATATCACCAATAAGATAATTTGAGATTCCAGTTGTATTTTCAATATTAAAAGCCTTATGTATTCTCGGTTTTCGCATATCTGTATCAACAATTAGAGTCCTTTTCCCTGTTTGAGCCAATGATATTGCCAGAGAAACGGCTGTAATAGTCTTTCCATCCTGAGGTCCCGCGCTCGTTACGACCAGAGCCTTTATTCTCTTTTCTGCACTCAAAAACATCAGATTTGTTCTTATAGCCCTACAGCTCTCAGCAACAGAGGATTTTGGAAACTCTATAATAAATAGATCCTTCGGAATACCCTTCTGCTCAAGTGTTCTGGCATCATCCTCCTTGATTAGTGGAATAAGACCCAAAAATGGAAGTTTTAAGTACCTTTCAATATCCTCCTGTGTTTTAATGGTATTGTCTACTCTTTCAAGAAAAAATGCCAGTGCTATTCCCCCAAAAAGCCCGATAAGCACACCTATCAACAGATTGATACTGATCCTGGGTTTAATGGGTGTATTGGGAACGAGCGCATTGTCAAGTCTTCTAACATTATTTGCCTTAAGAAGTCCGGTCAGATCTGTCTCCTTCTGTCTCTTTAAAACTATCTGATAGAGGTTCAGATTGTTGTCTGCCTCTCTCTTGAGCTTGATGTACTCCACTTCAAGTTTGTTTAAATCCATCGCCTGTTGTTTGGTCTCTTCAATGGATTTTTTGAGTTCGTTTATTGTTTTAACTGTGGCATTGTATTTGTTTTCAAAACTCTCAATAATATTGTTCATCTCCTGCCGGATATTAGCCTCCACCAGATCAAGCTGTTTCTTTGCAACCTGATATTTCTGATGTTTTTCCCCGTATTTCTCAGCAATATCCAGAAATGTTGATCTCGTCTTTACATACTCCTCCTTCAATTTCTGAATAAGAGAATTGTTGGTAATCATATCCAGAGAGTCTATTCGGGAAGGGTCATCTCTCACCTTTTCAACAATATCTCTCATCGATTTGAGCTCAATTAACTCAACCTCTGTTTTATTCAGAGATTCTGACAGGCTTCTGAGCCTTTGTGTAAGCATATTTTGATTATCCTCAAGGGATACCGAGAGGATATTGTGTTCTTTCTTAAAATTGTGAAGGGCTTTCTCTGATTTTTCAACCTTCTCCTTGAGATCACTAAGTTGATCGCTCAACCAGTCTCCAGCGCTCCTTGTGGCGTCCAGTTTGGTATCAAGGTTAGCCTCCATATATGCATTTGCAATAGAGTTTGCAAGAAGTGCAGCAAATTCTGGATTGGTATCCTCTACCTTTATGTAGACCATTCTGGAGTTTTTAACCGGCTCAACTGTAATCTTTGAGATAAGCCTCTTTACCGGATCAACCTTCTTTGCTATCCTCTCTCTCTCCTGAGGGTCACTTATCTGATCCAGTCCAAGGAAGTGGGCATCTTTTTCAAGACCAAGCTTATCTATCACCCTTTTTGCAATAGCCCTTGATTTGATAATGTTGTATTGTGTTTCATAAAATTCTTTATTTGTCCAGTATCCGCCTGTGCCAAGATCCACAACCTCTCGTACACCCGATAATACCTCTGGAGCCATAGGTTCAATAATGATAGATGCCGTAGCCTGATATATCTTTGGCTGCTTCAGAGTAAATATCATAACGAGGGTCATCACAACGAGGAAGAATATAGTTATAGCCCATCTTCTCTTAAGTAAAACTATATAGAGCTCACGTAAATCCAGCGTCTCTTCCTGCTCTACAGGCAGTTCAGAATTACTTGTTCTCAAATCTTCTGTCATCAGTTTCTCCAATCAGCAGGGTAGATATATTACCACGAAATCATAAAATTACAATACCCAAACAGAAAATTGTAACTCAATAATTAAAATGTCAATGCTTACCTAAAAAATATGTTTTTATCACAGGTTAAAAAAATATAATTAGTAAGCCTTTAAGGTAAAATAAATATTTGCAAGTAAATAATACCAAATTGTGCTAGATACAAATCACCTATTTCTTAAATCATTCAAGTCGATCAACATTTTGAAGGAAAAACAATTAAATGGCTCAAAATATATGGTTGAACTGAGTATTTAATCGATTAAAATTTTTTTACATAATATTAGATATTGTTTCGGGCATTCGCACAAAACATAAAAAGACTGGTATGAACACGAGCTTCATATTTAAAAAATAATTAGTTATAAAAATAGTCAATTTGCGCCAGAATATACCTCTAAATGGTAGATCTGGTGGCTTATTAATAAAATATATGTTGAATCTTATTCACTATTGATTTATCATAATAGTAGGATGATTGGAGTTATTAAAAATTTACCTTTTTTTGCTGCTTCCGTAACAACTCATCTGATATTGTTTATCCTTTTTTCATTAAATTTTGACTTTGAGCGTCTAAAAAATCTACTGATCGAAGAGAAGATCATAGAAGTAGAATTCATAAGAGATGTCAAGAAGACTCCGTCAGAAAAATCAATTATAAG
>JBBISZ010000073.1:0-10521 GCA_037441045.1 Deltaproteobacteria bacterium
AAAAACCCCACCAGAAAGGGCTACCGTTTTTATTCCCTCTCTTTTTCTTATCTGGTTTGCGATAAATCTGATAGTCTCAGCCAGAAAATTATGAAATTTTGCTGAAATTATTTCCGCTGGCAAACCCCTGTCTATGTCTGAAATAATATTATTCATAAGGCTATGTGTGTCTATCTCGTAATTTTCTCCGTTAATATTGATAGCGATTGGGTAATACTCTTTACAATCTTTTCTGGCAAAAAACTCGAGAGACATAGCCGCCTCGCCCTCAAATGAATTTCTTATCTTTATTCCAAGCAGGAACGCAACGGCATCAAACAATCTCCCCATGCTTGAACTCCTGTGAATATTTATAGCATTCTTCAATGAATAGTTCAAAAGTGCCATTTCCTCCTTCTGGATCAGATCAAAGACCCTGAGAGTATTGTAATCAATTCCAGCGCAAAACAAATATGAGAGCGCAGGCAGATAGCATAGTTCTGATGCAGTATCTCCTCCCGCGATATCTGTGTATTTTAAATGTCCAATTCTTTTATATTCTTTGAGGTTGCATAAAAAGATCTCACTCCCCCAGATTGCCCCATCATCGCCATACCCGGTTCCATCAAAGGCAAAGCCTATTACATCACCATCATATTCATTTTCAAAGAGCACTGAACATATATGCGCATAATGGTGTTGAACTTCTCTGATTTCATCTATTCCAATCCTTTTTACAATCTCACGCGTAAGATAGGCTGGATGCTTATCCAGAATAGCGATCTCTGGTTTTATTCTGAATGTGCTGGTTAGAAGATCGTAAGTGTGTATAAAAAAGTCAATCCCCTCTCTGCTTTTGAGATCACCTATATGCTGACTTATAATAATATTCTTATCACAATTAATGGCAAAAGTAGATTTGAGTTCACCACCTGTTGCGAGACATGGTTTTTTTACATTCAATTTAACCCTTATAGGTTCAGGGACATATCCACGTGCCCTTCTCAATACAACTCCTTTTTCATTGAATACATAGACTATTGAATCATCTATTCTGTTGTAGATATCTCTATTGTGCAATAGAAATGCGTCAGCAATATCCGAGAGTTTCTCAATCGCCTGTTCATTAATAAATTCTATCGGTAACTCAGAGATGTTCCCACTTGTCATTACAAGTGCCTCAAAATCAAAGAAATCTTTTTTGGGATTAAAAAAGAGTAGCAGATGTAGAGGAGTATATGCCAGCATAATCCCAATATAATCGTTTTCAACAGCGATGAGTTGAGAAAGTTCAAATGGCGATTTTTTCCTCAAAAGGACGATTGGGGCAGTGGGTGAAAGTAGTAATGTCTTTTCTTCTTCATTTATCTCAGCATATTTATATGCATATTCAATGGTTGGAACCATTACCGCAAATGGCTTCATATTCTTTCTCTTTCGGTCTCTGAGTATTGAGACAGCACTATCATTTTTTGCATCACAGGCGAGATGAAATCCCCCGAGTCCTTTGAGAGCAAGAATTCTACCCGAAGACAGTATCTCTCTCGCCTTAATTAAGGCATCAGTCCCTCTATATCGCTGATTTTCTGATTTTATAATTAGTTCTACTATTGGGCCACAGTCAGCACAGGCATCAGGCTGAGCATGGAAGCGTCTATCAGACGGATTATGATACTCCTCTGAACATCTCCTGCACATGGTAAATTTTTTCATGGTTGTATTTGGTCTGTCATATGGGATCTTCTGAATAATTGAGTATCTTGGACCACAGTTTGTACAATTGATAAAAGGGTAGAGATATCTTCTGTCATTAATATTGAGTAGTTCGCTCTTACAATCACTACATATTACGAGATCGGGTGATATGGATGTCTTTACGCTCTCCTCGTCTTTTGATACAATTATATCAAAGCCGCTGAATTCCTGATACGGTATCTCTTTGTAATCAAGGTCTGATATTCTGGCTGCAGGAGGTGCCTCACTTTTCAATCTCAAGATGAAAGAACTGAGAATCTCTCTCTCCTGAGAGGCAATAATCTCTACACCCGATGATGTATTTCTAACAGAGCCAGTGATTTTTAGTTCATTTGCAATTCTATAAATAAAGGGTCTCATCCCCACCCCCTGCACAATCCCATTTATTCGGATAGAATAACTAACCCTCATTTTTCAAGATCACCTTTTTGAATAGATCTGCATACTCCTTTGCAGCCCTTTCCCAGGTTAGTTTTGTTACAATCTCCTCTCTATTTTTCCTGAGATTCTTGAGAATATTTGGATTTGTCAGAACAATAAAGATTGCCTTTGAGATACTTACGGCATCAAATCCTTCTGAGTAAAAGACAGCCTCTCTGGCTATCTCCCTTACAGCATTTAGAGGCGTACACACTACAGGGGTACCTGCGGCTATCGCCTCCATTACAGGAAAACAGAAGCTCTCATACATTGAAGGCATTACAAAGAGAGATGCATCGCGATACATACTGGCAAGTAATTCATCATCAAGGTTGTAGTGAATCTCTATTCTGCTGGAGAGTCTATAGTATGAATTTTTTTGTTTATGGGGGTTGCTTACAACGAGTTTAAGATCAAAATCAATCTTGTCTTTGATCAGATTGAAGGCATCTATTATGGCATTCAGGTTTTTGGCGCTCATGTGAGATGATACACTCATAATGTAGCGTTTTTTTATAGAATTTTCTGAGATAAACTGACTATCTATTCCATTGTATATTACTGATATCTTATCCTGGATCTCTGGATAGTGTTTTAATATAGTATTCTTTTCTGCATTTGAGACAGTGACTATGTGACTGGCGATATCCACAATGTGGGGTATTACATTCTTATAATACTCTCTAAACATCTTTGAATAGGAGTCTGCCTGTTCAAGAAATGCTACTGAATGAAGGGTTACAACAAGTCTTACACCCTCAGGAATCCAGACTGGTGCAATGTTTGCAGGACAGAAGAGGATATCATATTCAAGAGCCTTAAATGGTAGACAGAAATGTTCCCACAGATGCTGATTTATCCTGCTTTCGGATCCGGGAGTAAGGACATCTATTGTTAGATTCTCCTGCCTGCTCAGATGCTGTATGAGGAGTCGGGTGTATCTCTCAACCCCACTTGTTGTCTTATGCATCATCACTCTACCATCTACGAGTATCTTCATATCCTTTTCATCACCTCTTCAATAAAATCCTCAAGTATCTCAAAGATATATCTCCAGCTGCTCTGTTTTACTACTTCCTGCACCTCTCTTCTCTCCTCCTGTCTCATTATACTCATGGTGTCTATATATTCAATAAGAAGTTCTCTATCTTTGAAACACCTCAGGTATGGATTCTTATCTTTTGCTGGTGCTATTCCTGATGCAACTACAGGGAGACCTGATGCGAGGTATTCATAGTATTTGAGGGGCTTATCAACAAATTGAGTAAGTCTCTCCTTCTTAAATGGAATAAGCCCGATATCGCATGCTTTTATCAGGGGCGGAATCTCTACATACTTTTTTGGTCCCAGATAGACTACATTCGGGAGCCCTAAAATCCTGTCAATATTAACTTTTGCAGGTCCTATCAACACAAGGACTATATCCTTTAGTTTCTGTGCCAGATGGTATAAAAGTTCTGTATCCACCCAGAAATCAATACCTCCACAGAATACTACCTTCTTCTTTTTTATTAGCATGAGTGATTCATCAGGTTTTGAATTTGAGAATAGATCTAGATCTACGCCGTTTGGGAGGATTTGAATATTTGAAAATTCGGGATACATCTTTTTGAGTTCATCTCTGAGCATCTCGTTTACAGTAATGATAAGGTTGCATCTCTTATTGATAAATTCCCGCTCATATTCTTTCAGGACATCGGGGTGGTTTGCAAAACCGTCCAGAATGTCATTGTAGCGATAAATGAATAATTTTGCCTTTATAAGAGATGCCCAGAGCAGCATAAAACCCTGCGAGACAATGCAGATATCATATTCTTTTCTTGAGATGTCCAGCATTCGAAATAAGATAGAGAACATACTGAGATTGAATCCACCTCTGAAAATTGGGGCATTTCTAAGTGGTATCATTGCAAGTGGTGTATGTTGAATAAGTCCTTTTTCTATCTCAATCTGATTTTTGAGAAAATTTTTTAGTATCAATCTTCTATCTTTATAAAAAGGAATAAAAAAATCCAGAAGATATGCCGGAGCAGTGACAAAATCGACCTCATCTCCATTTCGGGCAAAATACTGCGCATAATGGTTGGTATCAATAAATTCATTGTTTAGATTAAATGGAAAATTACCAAATATGAGTATCTTTCTATTCATCAAAAAAGTTATTAAAGAAGAGTTCAAGCGAGAGTATACCCCATAGACCTCGCGAAAATTTGGATCCTGTATTCATCTGTGATTCTATTGATTTAATATTGAAAATCCCTCTATTTTTAAGACGGGAGGAAAGCAGTGTATCCGATAGAAAATCTCTGAGTTGATTTCTTGCCCATATATTTAATGGAACAGGAAAGCCCATCTTGTCTTTTCTTTCAACAATCTTTTCAGGCAAAAGATTCTTTACAACTTTCTTTAAGAGATATTTTGGCTCGCCATTCTTAAATTTAATAATTGGAATAGTAGAGCAGATATGTTCAATAATTCTGTAGTCCAGAAACGGAACTCTTGACTCAAGCCCCCACGCCATGGAGGTTCTGTCCTCAACATGCAGAAGAGATTGAAGGTGATATTTGATATCAAAATACTGGATTTTGTTTATAAATGAGGTTGCCGGTGCTGAATTAAATATTCCTTCAAACTTTAAAAACTCTTCTTCAAATGAGATCTTAAGATCCTGAGTTAGCAGGTTATTGATTTCGACGAATCTGTTCATCAATCTAAAGTATCTACTTGACTGAGAATCAAATAATCCTTCTTTGAAAAAACTCTTCAACATTGGCACATAATTTTCCAGAAGTTTCAGATTTGGTATAATAGTTTTTAGTGTAGCAACATATTCGGCATTTTCTGCAGTATCGTAAATAGCCCCTTTGAGGCACTCCTCAAGATATGCAACAAGATATCTTGCATATCCAAGAAATATCTCATCGCCGCCCTGTCCACCCAGAACCACCTTTACTTTTTTTGAGGCAAGTTTTGAGACAAAAAACTGAGGAAAAAGTCCTGGTCCCGCCTCCGGTTCGTCCATATAGTAAATAATTTTTTTAATGTTGTCCTGAAAGTCTCTGGCGGCTAAAACGATCTCATTGTATTCTGTATTAAAGGCTTTTGATACAATTCTGGCATATTCAGTCTCATTAAACTCTTTCCCCTCCTCAAAAGCCCCTGTAAATGTGTGAAATGTTGAATCTCCGAGTGAGAGTCTAGAGATGGCAACTATCGATGAGGAGTCAAGACCACCTGAGAGATGGGCTCCCAGCGGCACATCAGAACGCAATCTTATTCTTACTGCATCCTGAAGTAGCCACTTTAGATAATCAATTATATGTTCCTCATTCCGTTCTTCTTTTACGTTGAACTGGATATCCCAGTATTTTTTAATACTGATCTTCTTTGAGTGGAGATCAAATATAAGATTGTGCCCTGGACTGAGTTTTAATATGTCCTTAAACAGTGTCCTGTCAGAAAGACTCATCTGGAAGACAAGGTAATCTGAAAGTGCATTCATCTCAATCTGTGGTTTTTCATCTCTAATTTTCAATAGTGCCTTAATCTCGGATGCAAAGGCAAAATTATCTCTTAATTGAAAATAGTAAAAAGGTTTAATACCGAGTCTATCCCTTGAGCAGAAGAGGATATTCTTTCTTTCGTCATAGATTACAAATGCCCACATTCCGTTAAATCTATTTACACAATCAAAGCCCCATTCTTCGTACGAGTGAAGTATTACCTCTGTATCGGAGCTTGTATGAAATTTGTGGCCATTCTGTCTGAGTTCCTGAGCAAGTTCCAGATAGTTGTAAATACAGCCATTGAAAATTATTGCGCACGATTTGTCTTCATTATAGATGGGCTGCTTCCCTGATGAGATATCTATTATTGAGAGTCTGCGATGTCCCAGATATATGTCCCTGTTTTCTGATATATATTCTCCCCACTCATCAGGTCCACGATGAGTGAGCAGGTTAAGAGATTCCCTTGCCTTTTCAAGATCAAATCTTCCATAAATTCCAAATATTCCGCACATAACTTCTGGGACTTTTATTACATTTTTAATTCATTATCAATACAAAATATTTGGTTTTTGATAGAAACACTTATTGTTCTGTATAAATTTCCTTTATTTATTCAGGATTCATGGCAATACCTGTTAATATATGATTTGTGGACAGGTTACCATATCAGAAGTTCCATCCTTTTTTACTATTGAACTAAAACCGAAAAGTCTACAAATGAGTTCCCTTATTTCATAAATGCCATACGTACCATCAGTCTCTCTTTTATAAAAAACACAGACGCTACTTCTCCTGTTTTCAATATTATTAAGAATCTATTCTGCCCTTCCTTCTTTGAATAGTTCAAATGCTATCGGGAAAAACTCAAGTGTTGTAGTGCATAAATTGAGGGTCTTATCTGGTCTTCATAATTAATTCTTCATTTGTCGGGCAGTGGTTCCAGAATTTTGATTAGTTTTTTTGATTCATCAAATCTTACTCTCAGTTCACTTATTTTCATTTGAAGCTCAATCATCTCCTTTGCGATAATTTGCAACCTTGCTGCATTATTTTCAAGTCTTGCAGTGAGTTTCTGCCTGAGATCCTGTGCCTGACTATTCTTCTCTATCGCCTTTAGATTTGCCCTCGTCTCGTTTTGTGCCTTTTCAAGCAGATTCTGTTCCTGTGCAAGTTTCTCATATTTATTACTTGCCTTCTTGAGATGGTCTCTGATCTCCAGAAGTTGTGTTAGATACTTTACATTTTCTGGATCAGCATTCTTGTGATTTATGTAACCTTTGATTGCATCCTCTGCCATATCAGACATCCAGTCTACGGAGTAAGGAGAGGACTTTGCCTCTTCAACTTTCAAAATATCTGTAGTCAGTTTACTTATTTCAAATGGAACTATTGCCGTATTTGTACCTACATTATCCTCCACATCCTTCTGAGGTTTAATGAGTTTTGAGCCCTGATTTCTGATGTGTTTTACCAGAACTTTTATATTTTTATCCAGACCATTTTTAATTTTGTATTCGGTCTGAAAAATATGGTCTTTCTCGATCATCAGATTGCCTGATTCAACCTTAAAAAGTCTTCCGCCCCTCTCGGTATTCTTCTTTGTCATTTCAACAGCGATTGCTCTTTCAATTGAAAATGGGACAGTTGTTGTTCCATCTGCTGGCAGCATATTGAGCATGCCCTGTCCGAGAAATGAGCCTGATTCATATATGGCGAGCGGCCCTTTCTCAAGGAGTCCTCCAGTTGTATTTTTGAACCTCGCAACCCTGAAAGGATGATAAGATGAATCAGGAACACCATAATCAGGTGCATATAGATATGAGAGCTCTCCATCCACTTTTTTACTGAATATTACTACCATTGTGGAGTTATCATCAGGAATGGAGACCCTCTGAGGTATATCATATCGGGTCTGACCACCCTCAACTGCAATAGTTGCAAACTTTACCGTATCTTTTGGTAACATACTTTCTTCATAATAATCGCCATCATAGGCGCTCTTTCCTGCTCCTCCAGTTACTATACTTTTAGATTGAGGTTTTGGCATACTCTTTTTTGCTGAATATTTTGCCTCTGATTTTGCAGGCTGTGGAATTGCCTTAGACACTGGAGTCGCAGATTCATAGGCATAATCATCTGAGTTTGCAATAGGTGCCATTGGCGGTTCCTGTGCAAGCGTTGTCTCAGAAGTAGGGACGGAGGATATGATCTCACCATAATCGGAGACGACAGGTCTCTGGGGTATGACAATCTGTGAGAGCGATGTCTCAAAAGATATTGGTGAACCTGCAACGAGCGAAAGCTTGATATCCTTCCAGTCTTCACCCGATATATTCTGAATGATACCCCACGCCTGTAAATATAATTTACCTCTTTCAGATACGAGCCTGTATGATGGTCTCCAGACGGGAGTTTCACTTATATATCCAACATGAATTCTGTCAAAATCCTCAGAAAGTTCAAGAGTTACCTTCATAAGTCCGCTCTTTTTCTTCAGTTCTTTACATTTTTCTGGTTTCATCTTTGGTGGGCAATTTACATTTTCCTCTTCAATATGGGTAGGGAAAGATACTGCCTTTACAGAGCTTCCACCCTCCTGAATTACTGCAAGAGAGGAGAGGAAGTCCGAAACCTTATTGGTTCTGACTCTAAAATATACTTTGGGTGAATCATTGTCTCCCTCTCTCTCAAAATAGCCCACACCATTTCTATAGATTACAGCCTTCCTGACTGGCAGTCCCTCCACGGCAATATCTGGATTCTTATGACATGATGTTAAAGACAATAGAATCGCAATTGATATTAACAGCAACTTCCTCATAAGACCCTCCTTTTGAGAGTTAAAAACTTTATCTTCATTTCTACTATCTGTCCCATTTATTTTCTGCTCTCAATCTGTTGACTATCTCAGCAGATATCTGTTTGAGTCTCATATAATCTGTCTTTGCAACTCTGTTGAGCGGAAATTCGCCAGGCTTTAGTATCTGAACAAAAGATGGTCTACTATAAGATGCTATATCTTTACAGGCATCAAATACATCATTCTCGGTAATTGTTACATTCTCTTTTGCCTCTACAAATGCAATAATAGCCTCAGAATAAATTGCGTGTTCTGCACCTACACATGCTATTGCTGATATCCTATCCTTTAACTTCTCCATAATGTGATTTTCTATATCTTCTGGATAGACCTGATAACCTTTTGGCTTAATCACGAGTTTTGCCCTGCCTGAGAAGTGTAATCCTTTATCGTCATAAAACCCCATATCTCCTGTGTAACATACTCCATCAGTTGAGATTGTCTTTCTGGTGCTCTTCTCATCTCCGAGATATCCGAGGAAGATTTGAGGTCCAGAGAAGCATATCTCTCCAACCTCTCCTGCGGGTTTAATATCTCCTGCCTTCCCATCGGGTTTCATAGGTTCACGAATGGAAATGGGAGTTATTGGCATATCAAAACCAATCCCCTGAGCAAGTTCATCTACATCTGCATCAACATTTGTATATGTGCAGAAGCCAGCAGTCTCTGTAAGTCCGAGCCCTGTTCCAATCCTTGGAGACATCTCCTTCATTTTTATGAGAAACTCTCTTGAAACTGCCTGTCCGCCATAGATTGCAAATCTGAGTGAAGAGAGATCTGTCTCCTTATATTTTGAGAGTCTCCATTCCATATTAAAAAGTGCTGGAATCTGTCCCAGTATTGTAACTCTGTACTTCTGTATTGCGTCCAGACTTTTTGAGGCGTCAAAGATATGTAAAATCACCGCCTTTGCCCCAGTGTATATAGTTGTGAGCAGCTGTTCAGTAACACATCCAACATGAGATGGAGGGAGATTTACAAGCATCACATCTTTTTCTGTCATTTCAAATGCAACCCTGAGTCCTATATTCTGAATCAGGATATTCTCATGGCATAAAAGTGCAGGTTTGGGTGAGCCCGTTGAACCTGTAGTGAATATTATCAGGCAGGGATCCCTCTTCTCCACGAGCCTTTTTGCCTTTTTTACACCACCTGTAAAGATATTTTTGATGTATTGCCACTTTATGTCTTTTGCAAATTCGGATATTGATATGGCTCCTTTTATGGGTTCTCCCTCCTTCATAAATTGGACCCAGTGCTTTATATATCCACATTCTGGCATAAGTTCTTCAGCCATTTTTCCAAAGTCCATAAGTGGAGTCTTCCCCAGAAAGAAGTATGCAACAGGCTTTATCTTATCAAGAGAGTATTTTACCTCCTTTGTCTTGAGTCTCAGGTCAAGTGGAGCGATAGTTGCACCTATTCTAAAACATGCCAGCATAAGATAAATATGTTCTTTGAGGAGTGGCAGACTTGTAGCGATTATGTCTCCCTTTTTAATGCCGATAGATAAAAGCTTTGCGGCAAAGGCGTTTACGGAGGTGTTCAGTCTTTTCCAGCTCACTATCTCTTCTGTATTATATTCAATAATTGCAGTCTCATCTGGCATATTTTTTGCGTGCAACTCCACATAATCTGAAATGTTTGGTAACAACTCATTATATAACTTAATTACAAGCTCATTCTTCTTCTTATCTTTCATAATTCCTCCTGCTCCTTAAACATTGAAGCATTTTATACCCAATATTTTTAGAAAAGCAAATAACAAAACTATTTTATAATTTGATTTCTTATTTAGATAGGTTATACCCCATTTATAAAATTTTACTTGGTGTATTTTTTACTAAAATAAAAATGAAAGAAATAGATAAATTTCATTGTAGTGTTATAACTGCCATATTGGTAAAAGTAATTGTATTTATTTGTTTTTTAGGTTTTTCATGTTATTACTAAATGTCATGTCACATTTTATTACTACATTGAAATGTCACATTCTTT
>JBBISZ010000074.1:0-3759 GCA_037441045.1 Deltaproteobacteria bacterium
CGATATGAAAATAGAATGAAAAGACTAAAAGAGATATATGAAAAAATTGAAAAATAATGGGAGAGATTAGATTTCAGGTTCAAAAACTTTGCTATTCAGAATAGTGTATAATTATAAGGTTTATCATTGTTAACAAATTTATTAATGTAAATAAAAACCAATTTGAAAATCAGGTTATACTTTATACTTTATTTGTATCTCGAAATTCTATGCATTTTAAATATTCTTAAATTTTTACTGGTAAATATAAGTCTCCGCTATTATTTTAATTTGACTTATATACTATGTAAAATATAATCAGGTCGTTATTCTGAGAGATAGGGAGAAAATCTTATGAGTAAAGATACATTTATCTATCAGAGAGTTATTGAAAATCCTGAGAAGTATTCATTTGAGATAGAATCTCTTGGCGAGTGCACAATTGAAAATCCCATCAAGAGAGATAAGTATGTAAGCGATGATGAGAAGATTGTATTCCCATCACAGTTAAAGAACATAAAACAGTTAATCAACAAAGATTGTTTTCCTGCATTTCAGAAGGCAGGACCAAGGCAGAGGATTTTTCACGACCCATCATGGACAAAGGCTGCAATAGTTACCTGTGGAGGATTATGCCCTGGATTAAATGATGTAGTTAAGGGGCTGGTAAATGTGTTATGCAACGATTATGGTGTGAAGACGGTCTACGGAATAAAATATGGTTATAGAGGCCTGAACCCAAAATATAAACATGAGCCAATTCTCCTCAATCCTGAATTTGTAGATGAAATTCATACTCAGGGCGGGAGTATATTGGGCTCAAGTAGAGGGGATCAGCCTGTATCAGAGATGGTTGATACGCTCATAAGAAAGGACATAAATATCCTCTTCTGTATAGGTGGAGACGGGACATTAAAAGGGGCAAGGGCAATCGCCGAAGAGACAAAACGCAGGGGATTAAAGATAAGTGTAATAGGTATTCCAAAGACTATAGACAACGATATTTCATTTGTTGAAAGGTCTTTTGGATTTGAGACGGCTGTTTACAGGACATTTGATATTATTTCAAGTGCACACAACGAGGCTGAAGGGGCATACAACGGAATTTCAGTAATAAAACTTATGGGAAGAGATTCAGGTTTTATAGCTGCATCAGCCACACTTGCAAACTCTGTGGTAGACTTCTGCCTGATTCCTGAAATAGATTTTGATATGGATGGAGAGAGAGGACTCAAAAAGGCAGTTCTAAGATGCCTTGAGAAAAACAGACATTGTGTAATCGTGGTAGCAGAGGGCGCAGGTCAGAAATTCTTCAAAGAAGAGGTGGAAAAGGACGCATCAGGAAATATCAAACATAAAGATATTGGAATATTTATCAGAGATGAGTTAACCAGATTCATGAAAGAAAATAAGATTGATTTTTCACTCAAATACTTTGATCCATCCTATATAATCAGGAGCTCTCCAGCACAGGGGACTGACGCAATATTCTGTCTTCTCCTCGCAGAACATGCGGTCCATGCAGGGATGGCCGGGAAGACAAACTGTCTTATAGGAACATGGAACAATTTCTTCATCCATGTCCCCATATCTTTATCTGTAATTGAGAGGAGAAAGATACATCCCGATGAGGCACTTTTTAAGGCGTTGCTCTCCTCTACCCGACAGAACGATTATTTCAACACTGGCAAGACAGATTAATAGACTATATGAAAATAGCAATAGGACAGATAAATACCGTCCCCTCAGATTTTAAAGGTAATTTTATTAAGATTAAGGACTGCACAGATAGAGCTATAAATGAAGGCGCTGATCTTATAGTATTTCCAGAACTTGCTCTCTCTGGATACATGAATCAGGATATAATTTATACAGGAGAGTTTTTATCTCTGAATGAAGAATATTTGAAAAAGGTCTCAAATCTTTCTAACAGAATAGGCATATTAATAGGGCATATTTCAACAAAAAAAAGGATGGGGACATTCAATAGAGATGATATCTCCTCTTTAAGATTTGGTGGAACAATTGAATACTACAACTCTGCGACATTTTTTTATGAGAAAAGGCAGGTATTTTTATATTCCAAGCAGAGATTGCCAGAGTTTGATATTTTCAATGAAAAGAGATATTTTGAAACAGGCAACAAAATCGGGATCTTCAAATTCAAAGGTAAAAAGTTAGGTATTAATATTTGTGAGGATATCTGGCACAAAAATGGCCCATACGAAGATGAGGCAACTGGTGGGGCAGAGATTATTATAAATATTAGTGCCTCACCCTTCTATATAAATAAGCCACTTATTAGATTTATGATGATAAGAGAAAAGGTCAGAAAGTATAAAAAATTCACAATTTATGCAAATGCCGTAGGCGGGCAGGATCATCTTATATACGATGGTAATTCAATGGTCTTTAATTCCAATTCAAAATTGGTAGCAACTGGAAAGCCTTTTGAGGAAGATTTAATAATTGCAGATACCGGGATAGATAGAGAAGTAAAAATAAAACATGATTATAATGAGCAACTACTCAATGCAATTATTCTGGGGATAAGAGACTATTTCAAGAAGAACAATATAAAAAAGGCGATTGTAGGCTTATCGGGAGGTGTAGATTCTGCACTTGTAGCCACGCTATGTGGTATTGCAATAGGCTCTGAGAATGTATTATGTGTCTTTATGCCTTCCAGATTTACATCCCGACTCAGCACAAGACTGGTAGATAAATTTATAAAAAGACAGGGAATGAAAAAGATTGTTGTACCGATAAATAAGCCGTATTCTACACTCAAAGAAGAGCTGGTGACCTACTATTCAGGTAGCTTTCTCCCGTTTGAGAACATTCAGTCAAGACTCAGAGGAAGTATATTGATGTTTATCGCAAACACCTATGCCGGAGCCGTGGTTGCTACAGGGAATAAGAATGAGATTGCTCTCGGATACAACACACTCTACGGAGATACAGTGGGGGCGCTTGCGCCTATAGGAGATTTATATAAAGATGAGGTTATCTCCCTCTGTTATTTCATAAATAGTGAATATGGCAACATAATTCCAGAAGAGATTATAAAAAGAACTCCCACCGCAGAATTGAGAAAAAATCAGAAAGATGAGGATGACCTTCCCCCCTACTCAGTTACCAATAGACTTTTAAGACTTATGATAGAAGAAAACAGAACAGACAACGAACTTATAAAGATGGGATTTGACAGGAAGATTATAGATTTTGTCCATAATGCAATAAGACGATCTGAATTTAAGCGATACCAGATGCCTCCAATATTAAAACTCAAGCCAAAAACATTTGGATCAGGTAGAAAAATCCCCATAACTCACAGATTTGAACATATAAGATAAATACCATTGATACCTGCAGGTGGATTGCAATAAGTGTAAAAATATATCACCGAAATTATTTATCTTTATACTTTTGCTAAAATATTTATACTTCAGAATCTTAGTAATATATAAACAATTAACTAATATAAAATTATCCACTCCATGATTCTTGTACAAAACGAATAAATAATAGAAAAAACAACGGTATGTAGATTATTTTTTTGCGCCCTCAATTCAATACATTTTCTAACAGTTCAATTTTGCAAAATTTAGACTGCAAATAAACCTTCCCCAGAAAATAAAACTTATCAGACAGGTATTAAAATCTCACTCTAACAGATTACAGGAGCACCCGCCATCATCACTCTTTCCTTCTGTCTCTTTATCCTTCTCTGCATCCATACTACCTGAGTCCATAACATCATTATTACTTCCAGCATCC
>JBBISZ010000074.1:3859-9145 GCA_037441045.1 Deltaproteobacteria bacterium
CTTCTCTGCATCCATACTACCTGAGTCCATAACATCATTATTACTTCCAGCATCCCCATCTTCTTTTGTTTTCTTTTTCCATATTAATCTCTCCTTTCTTTGGTAAATTAATATTACAGGGCTCAATGATTTTTTTAATGCATCGAGCAGCTAAAATCTAAGTTACGATATATACTGCCCTTTTTTTATCAATTTGTTTATAACATATTCTGATTTCTGGATATGACACTATTTCTCTCCTGATTATCTATTTATGCTTCTTTTCAGACCCCAATGTGTTTTATATGCAAGATTTGTAGTCAAAGTAAGTAATAGATATTACTTAAACAGACTAAATCTGAATCTGCATTTTGCAAAGGCTGAAGATGTTTTTGTATTGCACTATATTTAAATATAACCTTTGTTTTCTTGACAACGGGTTTTTATTGGTGGATTTTTATTGTCGATTTCGACTCATTCAGAGGAGGTATGATAATGTCTTTTCTTTTTATCTTTGCAAAGAGATTTGTTGCAGGAGAGGAATTAGATGCAGCGGATCCGGTAATCAGGGCATTAAACGAAAAGGGTATTATGGCAACCTTTGACCATCTTGGAGAGAATGTCAGCAGTGAACAGATGGCTACAGAGGCGGCAACCTCTTATCTTGATATACTGGATACAATTGAGAAGGAAAAACTCAATTCAAATGTTTCACTCAAACTTACTCAGATGGGGATGGATATGGGTGATGAATTCTGCCTTACCAATGTTGAGAGGATCGTAAAGAAGGCAAAAGAAAAGAATAATTTTGTCAGAATTGATATGGAAGGTTCAGCATATACACAGAGAACTCTGGATATTACATATAAACTTTTTGAGAAGTATGGTAATGTAGGCGTTGTTATTCAGGCTATGCTCATCAGGAGCGAAGATGATGTCAGGGAACTCATCAGACGCGGCATAAGAGTGAGACTCTGTAAGGGCGCTTATAAGGAGCCCGAGTCAATAGCATTTAAGAAGAAGGAGCAGGTAAATGAAAATTATGTAAAACTTATGAAAATGTTATTAAAAGAAGGCAATTATCCAGGAATTGCCACGCATGATGAAAAGATAATAGATGAGTGCAAGAAATTTGCCTCCGAAAATAACATAGACAGGTCAAAATTTGAATTTCAGATGCTATACGGTATAAGAAGGGACCTGCAGGTTGAACTTGTAAAAGAAGGATATAATATGAGGGTGTATGTTCCCTATGGTAAGGAGTGGTTCCCATACTTTTATAGAAGGCTCAGAGAAAGAAAAGAGAATGTATTTTTTGTACTCCGTAATTACTTTAAGGGATAGGAGGTTTGTATGTCTATCAAGATTGCTCACGCACTTTCTGAAATAATCGAGAGGTATAAAGATGAAATGATAGATATGCAGAGAAATCTGACCAGAAGGATTGCTCTTGATCCACAGTATGGTGGTAAAGGAGAAAAGGAGAAGGCAGAATATATACTTTCTGTTCTTAAAGGTATGCCATTTACCAGTATAGATGTATATAATGCCCCGGATAACAGACTCGACCCACCTGAGAGGCCCAATATAGTTGCTAAACTAAAAGGCAGAGATATCTCAAAGACGATCTGGATAATGTCACATATGGATGTGGTCCCGCCTGGTGATCTCAACAAATGGAAGGGAGATCCTTTTGAAGTTAGAGTTGAAGATGACAGGATAATAGGAAGGGGGGTTGAGGATAATCAACAGGGGATTGTAACCTCTATCTTTGCAGCAAAAGCCCTTCTGGATCTCGGGATGCCTCCAATATATAATGTTGGCCTATTATTTGTGTCAGATGAAGAGACAGGTAATAAATACGGGATTGATTGGCTCTTACAGAATCATCCAGAAATTTTTAAGAAAGAGGACCTTATTATAGTTCCTGATGCAGGTTCTCCTGATGGCACAATGATTGAGGTGGCTGAAAAATCAATTCTCTGGGCAAAGTTTATCGTAAGAGGGAAACAGACACATGCAAGCACCCCCAACCTCGGTATAAATCCACATAGAGCCGGAGCCAACCTGCTTGTAAAAATTGACAAAGCCCTGCATCAACAGTTCAAAAACAAGAACAAAGTCTTTGATCCACCTTTAAGCACATTCGAACCCACAAGAAAGGATTCAAACGTACCCAATATCAATACAATCCCTGAGACAGATATCTTCTACTTTGACTGCAGAATCCTGCCTGAGATAAATGTCGAGGATGTAAAATCCTGTATTATGCAGGTAATATCAGAGATACAATCAGAATATAAGGTTCAGGTGGAGGTAGAATTACCTCAGGAGGTAAAGGCTGCTCCAGCCACACCGGAAGATGCCGAGGTTGTAGAAAGACTCAAAAAGGCAATCAAAAGGGTATATAACCGAACGCCAAAACCAATGGGGATAGGTGGTGGAACAGTCGCAGCAGTATTTCGTCATATGGGATATAATGCGGCTGTCTGGTCCACTATAGATGACACATGCCATCAACCTGATGAATACTGTATTGTATCAAATATGCTGGGAGATACCAAAGTGTTTGCCAATCTGTTTGCATCAGACTAAAAAAAATAGTATGTATTAAGAATGGACATTCCTTTCAGGGCAGACCTGTTAATCTCAATAATAGCCTTTTCAATCTCGCTATCGGTATCCCTTAGAAAAAATAGAGAGAAGCAACAGACACTCTTATCGTTGTTCTCTTTCTTGCTGGCAGTAATATTCTTACTCAAATATCTTTTTGCAGAGACATCCACACATATATGGTTACGAATATGCCTTGGGCTCCTGATCCCACTTCCTCTGGTTAATCTGTTTCTAATCTCAACATTCTTAAAGGAGGAGAACAATTTCAGTATTGAACTCTACACTATTCAATATATTTTTGCACCGATTCTTATAGTAGGACTTTCAACTCCCATATTTAATAGCCGCGAATTTGTCTGGTTTATAATATCCTTTATAATGGGGATGTTTTTCTTCACCTTTACCAATCTGCTCTATATTGGATTTAAGAGCGAAAACATATCTTTGAAGAGAAAGATTATCTTCTTTGCTATACTTGGAATATTATCTACCCTGTTTGTTATATTATCTCTCAAATTCAGGGCATTAATTGCATATTCGGTTATATCCACTATCCTGATTATCATTGTACTGTTCTATATAAATGAATCAACTACTGGCGGAAGACTTCTGGACCTGAGAGACTTTATTTCAAGGTTAATGGTCATAATTATTATTTCGGTATTGATATCTCTTATTTACTGGATCTTCGTAATTCTTATTTCAAATAATCCTGCAGATATGATTACAAACTCACTTGCAGTATCAATATCTATTGCACTTATTTTTGATAGATTTAGAGATTATATTTCAGCACTCGTGAGTATATATTTTACAGCCCGAACCAGAGATTTTTTGACACGAATCAGTCACCTGAAAAAGGAGATACCATCCATTATTAACTCAGACCAGCTCCTTAAAAAAGTAATAGATGAAATATACAATACGAGGAAGGTCTATAACTGCGCGATTTATGTCCTCTCGGAAGACAGGACCTATTATAGACTATTGCATTTTTCAGGGAAACCTGTATCCGAGAGGATCGACAATATAAACGACCATTCCCTTATAGATCTTGTCAACCAGCAGAGACAGGTTCTTATAAAAGAGATTCTCGAAAAGAGATTTGTTCAGGAATCCACAACATCCGAAGAGATAGGTACAACTTCAAACATAAGAGATGTATTAAACTCTTTTACGCGTCACAATATAACACTTATTCTACCGATAATTGTAGAAAATGAGACAGTTTATCTTCTAACGATAAATGATATGGGACCTGTTGACACTTTGAATGCCGAAGAGATCGGTTCGCTTATAGAACTGACTGAACAGATCTCAATATCTCTTGAAAACCTGAAGGTCTTTGAAAGAATCAAGGAGAGAGACAGGCTGGCAGCGCTTGGAGAGATGGCGGCAGGACTTGCCCACGAGATCAGAAATCCTCTCGGCGCTATTAAGGGGGCTGCACAATATCTCAACCCATCAAGGCTACCTCAGGAAGAGGCAGAATTCTTAAAGATAATCATCGATGAAACAGATAGACTCAACAGAGTTCTCACACAGTTTCTGGATTATTCAAGACCGTACCAGTGTGACTTTTCTCTTGTAAATCTGGATGAGATATTAAAAAAGATAATCAGAGTATTTACAGCCGATCCCGATAGCAGATATTCTATAGAATATAAAAACTCAACTCCAAAAACATATGTCAAAATAGACATCGAACAGTTTAAGCAGGTAATGATAAACATACTTAAAAATGCCAGAGAGGCTATGCCAGATGGTGGAAATATAGTAATAAGGGTAAACATGCAGGAACAGAGAGGGAGAAAAATACTATCATCAGTATTTCTGACAGATAAGGGTCGTAATGAAAATGTGATAATAGAGGTTCATGATAATGGGATAGGGATTGACGAAAAGGATCTCGATAAAGTATTTATCCCTTTCTTTACTACCAAAAAGAGTGGAACCGGTCTTGGACTTGCCATATCAAAGAAGATAATTGAATACCAGAATGGAAAACTGGAGATCTTCAGCAAAAAGGGTACAGGCACAATTGTAAGAATTACATTGCCAGTTTCAGATTCTGAGGGATTTAGGTGATAGTCTTATTTGAAATAATCATTATATTGGTCTTGGTCTTTGTAAACGGTCTCTTTGCAGCGGCAGAGATTGCGATAGTTTCAATCAGAGGTACAAAGATAAAAGAGATGATTATGAAGAAGATGCCTTTTGCAAGGACTCTGGAGAGACTCAAAAGTAATATAGAACAATTTTTTGTCACCATTCAACTTGGTATTACACTTGTTGGGACACTCGCCTCAGTAATTGCAGGGACTATCTCTGTAAGATACCTCACACCTGCGATCTCAGAGAATATTAGTTTTCTATCCCGATACAGTGAACCGATCTCCATAGGAATAACCACCGCCACCATATCCATAATATTTTTATTATTCGGTGAGTTGATCCCCAAGAGTATAGCAGCAAGAAGTCCAGAGAGCGTTGCGCTAATCTCTGCCTCGTTTCTGGATATATTTTCAAAGATAATAAAGCCTTTTATCTTTCTTGTCTACTTACCTCATAAACTATTTCTCAAATTCTTTATAAGGCACAAGATTCATACAGAGAACAGGATTTCAGAAGACGAAATCAGGTTGATAATTGAAGAGGGTGTAAGTTCCGGTGTTTTAGAAAAACAAGAAC
>JBBISZ010000074.1:9155-10411 GCA_037441045.1 Deltaproteobacteria bacterium
AAAAGATATTTGGTTTTACCGACAGAGTTGCAAAAGACATCATGATAAACATCGTAAATACAGATGCAATTAATATTGAAAGCAGCAAAGATGATATTGTAGAGCATATCATAGAGAGTGGACACAGCAGATTCCCGGTTTATAAAGGGAGTAAGGAAAATATCGTAGGTATTATTACAGCAAGAGATTTTTATTATGTCTATTTCCAATCGGAAATTTTCATATTGCAGGATATTATAAGGGAACCACTTTTTATCAATTCAAACACAAAGATAAGCCATCTTTTAAGAGAGATGCAGAAGAAAAAAATACACATGTGCATTGTAAAAGATGGACAGGATATTCTGGGAATTATTACCCTCGAAGATATTCTTGAAGAGATCGTAGGAGAGATAGAAGATGAGAGGTTTTTAGGATAGATGGCAAAGAAGTATATAAAATCGGCTCTCTATATTACATTTAATGTTGTAAATATTATCCTTATTACGATATTCCTCAAACTAACAATTAAGGCATATCAGAATGGTTTTATATACGGATTTCAATATTATCCAAGAATAATTATAGCGTTTATAATATATGTTTTTGTCTTTGTTCATATTCTACTTTTAATAATGGAGCATACCAGAAAATTAAATCATTCAATATGGTGGGAGGCAACCTGTCTGATAATACTGTTTATTGCGTTGATAGCAAATATAGTATAAAAAGGAGGACACCGTGAAAAAAGATTTGAAATACGGAGAGAAGAACATCAGAGATGCAAGACTCGAATTCTGGCCCAATCCCGAAAAGGAAAATAGATATCAGATAGAGATTTCGTACCCTGAATTTACCTGTCTCTGCCCGCGCTCAGGTTATCCTGATTTTGCCACAATCATCATAAGATATATCCCCAAAAAATATATTGTTGAACTCAGATCCTTAAAGCTCTATTTGAACAGATACAGAGATACACATATCTCTCATGAGGCAGTAGTAAACCAGATTTACAATGACCTTAAAAAAGGGCTGGAACCCATATATTTAGAAGTAATTGGGGATTTCAATGTCAGGGGAAATGTAAAGACAGTAGTCTCAGTAAATAGTTTACAAACAGATAAACCTGCAAAAGTATAATCGTAGCAATTTTCGCCTGTTATTACTAATGTCATGTCACACTTTATTACTACATTGAAATGTCATATTCTTTAAATTTAATGATCTTTTCCATGGATGATCTGGAGATGGTTTGTACCTTTTCTTTTTCATAGGTT
>JBBISZ010000075.1:0-10396 GCA_037441045.1 Deltaproteobacteria bacterium
CCAAAGATATACAGATAGATATTGTGCCATCTGAACTTGGACTTGTCCCTGATAAGACCACAACAATCAGGGCTGCACTTGGAGATTCTCTCAATTACTTAAACAAATTGACCCATGGTGGGTTTGTTGCAGGTTCAGCAGACTTACTGGGAAGCACATCAATAAATGCTGTAAATAAAGGATTTCAAGAGGGATTTTTTGATGCAGTTGATAACCCCGATTGCAGGCTATTGTCAATTGGAGGGATTTGTGAAGATGCCATGGGTGCAATGATGAGCGGTATTGCGGCATATGGTAAACATATTCCGTTGAGTTCATCCTACGGTGCATTTATTGCAGCAATGGAGCATACAGCAGCCAGACTTTTTGGAATAGGTCAGCAAAACAGGGTTGAGCACTTTGGAGGTAGATTCAATACATGGATAATTGTAAATGCACATGCTGGACTTAAAACTGGAGAGGATGGACCAACACATGCAGATCCTCAGTGTCTGCAACTCCTTCAGGAGAACTTCCCAAAAGGTATTTTGATTACACTCACTCCGTGGGAACCAGGAGAGGTATGGCCTCTGCTTATTGCTGGACTTATGGCAAGACCGTGTATTCTGGCACCATTTGTCACCAGACCAAACGAAAAAGTGGCAGATAGAGGTAAACTAAAAATAGCACCAGCAAAAGATGCTGCAAAGGGTATTTATACGATAAGAAAGGCTAATGGGAAGAAGTCTGATGGCACGCTGATTATTCAGGAGAGCGCTGTAATGATAGAATTTGTATATAAAGTCCTGCCGAGACTTGAAAAAGACGGGATAAATCTAAATATCTTTTATGTTTCGAGTTCTGAGTTGTTTGACCTTCTTGATAAAAATGAACAGGAAAAGATACTGCCATATTCATTTAGAGAGGAGGCAATGGGAATAACAGGATTTACATTGCCAACCATGTTTAAATGGATTACCAGTCAGAGAGGTAGAGAATTGACAATACACCCCTATATGAAAGGAAAATATCTCGGCTCAGGTTCAGGCGAGAGTGTAATGGCGGAGGCAGGGCTCGATGCAGACTCACAGTATAAGCAGATCAAAAAATATCTTGAGTTGAAAAAATAGCAGATAGTATTAAAAATTGATGCAAAAACAATTATTATTTATGATTGACAATCCAATCAATTATAACTAAATTTTGAGAAATTTAGGAGTTTTGATATGACAGATGAAAAGAAAGAAAACCATAAAGAGACAGAACAACTAAAAATAGATTTTACAACTTTTATAAGCTCACTATATATGAGTGCTATTGTCTCCATGGGTCTTATGCCGGATCCAGTAACAAAAGAGAAGAAAAAAAACCTTAATTTTTCACAACAAACTATCGAAATACTTCAGATCTTAAAGGAAAAGACGAAGGGTAATCTCTCTGAGCAGGAAGATAAATTTTTAAGCGATTGTATTTACAATCTTATGATGCAATATGTTGAAGCAGCAAAGGGAGAAGAGAATAGATCTTGAATAGTTTTCTTTTAAGTCTCCTTTTTATCATCCATTCAGATTTTTCATTTAAGGAACGCCTGAGTATATCTACTGAATATGATTCTAATATTTACAGAAGTACATACAATACAAATGAAAAGATAATATCCGATTTTGATCTAAGGCTACAATCAGACTTTTATTTCAGGTTTTCAAAAGATAAAAATATTATTAACACCAATTTAATGAACGGTGCAAAACTATTTATAAATAATCCAGACGCAGATACAATTGTAAATCAAGCAGATATTTCATATATTTATAAAATGAGAATTCTGACTCCTGAAATAGGAACCGAAATAAAGGATATCTCTTCTATCAATACAATTCAGGATTATACTATATTGAGACCCTATTTTAATCTGAATTTCAAGATTAATGGATTTTTCTTAAAGCTCGCAACAGGTTTTGAGACATTTATTTTTGATTTCAATGACAATTACTCTTACGAAGCCCCTCTTACTGGATTTTTAACAATGCTTAAAATTGATGATAATCTCAATTTAAATATCAATTATATTTTCAAATATGAGTTTTTTGACTCATATGCATATAAAAAGGCTGGCAATCTGGATAGTGACAGCCTTCTTACAGAGAAGACACAGAAAAAAACGGCTGATACAAATCACAATATCCTTTTAAGATTAAATTATGAATCTGATATACTTCTTTCTCTCTCATATAATCCAGAAATTAATATTTCAAACTCTATTGGAGAATCCGTTTTCAGACAGAGATTTCAGCTCTCAGTCGCATCTCAGATCTTTCTTGATATATATATTAATATTTTGCTGTCGTTTATGGTTTCATCATTTAAAGATGGAATACTCATTTCAGACCAGATTCTACTTATAAACGACAATGAAAACAGAAATTATGTTATCATTAAATTATCAAGAGAGATTGTGAAAAATCTGATGCTTGAAATTAAGTATTCATACTTCTATTCAGAATTCTCCAATTATACAACCAGTTTTTCAAGATATACAATTGCATCGGGATTATGTCTGAGATTCTAATTTTTTATACAGTAAACCCTCTTCATACTAAGAAAATAATCCAGCTTACTATTTATATCAGAAAAAAAGACAAGATAATCATCACCTTTTGAGGAAATATAAGGTTTATTCACAATTGAAATCGGTGAAATAATGAGTTCCTGAATTTTTGTCCCTGATATATCAAAATCTGCAAACAGAATATAGTTTTTATTGTTCTTTACTGCAAGAAATGTATTCCCAAATATATTTCCATTATAAACTATCACAGGCAGACCAAATTCATCATAATTAAAATCAGTCTTTTTGAGAATTAGAGACTGCATATTTTCATCCAGTACCGCTATATATAAAGAACCGAGTATGGATGTAGACTCCTCCCACATAAGTGTAAAATATCCATTTCCATATCCGATAGCAGTTCCACCTGAATCCAGTTCTGTTGAATAAATAGGATATCTCTCCTTCTTAAATGATATAAGATCATTTTTCATCACAACAAGTTCATTTTTATTATCTCTCATCTCCCAGTATGACACATACGCCGAATCATTCAAAAAATATACATTATGACCGTAACAGTCCACATCTACAGTTGAGACTATTCTCTTAAACTTTATATCAAGATTATTATTATCCAGACTGAGCATCACAATTGACTTCTTATTATTCTCTACTGTCTCAAAAGAGAGATATATATCTGAACCTTTTGCCGTTGAAATTATATTCTCAATAGTATTATTTGATTCATAAATAACTTTTTCAGGATAAAGAATAGCCCCATTGATATTTAATGCCTCATATAAAATTCTGGAAGTCCCGTTCTGATTTTCTGACCAGAAGAAAACAACATCATTTTTATTTATTTGAACGCTTATTCCACCTATTTCAGTTCCTGATGGAAGATTTTTTAGATTTTTTGAAGCAAGGATTCTATTCTGTGAATCAATTATTGCATAATTCAAATTTGTAGTCGCATCCTGAAGAACAACCTGATATGCTACGGCTATGTATGACTCATCCACAGCAGAAATAAGGTGAGATGTTCTTCCTTTTAAATCTGAAGCAATAATATACTGATTACTATCCACTGCGTATGTACAAATATTATCAATGAATCCATCACAGTCATCATCCTGTTTGTTTTGAGCCTGCTCCTTCTCTGAAGTCTTTAAACATTTATATTCACAACCATTTTCATAATTTTTATCAAGATCCACATATCCGGCGATGCAATATTCAATCTGGCAACTCTGTTCAATACAATCAACTATAGAAGTATTAGCCCCTTTCTGGCATACTTTTTCACAACCTCCACAGTTGTTTCTATCAGATCTTATATCTGTTTCGCACCCGTTATTTGCATCTTTGTCACAATCTGCAAAATATTTATCACACTTTTTTATCCTCAACAGACCATCCGGGTCTTTATTTGCGTAGCCATTATCAACCCTGACTATCTCAGTTAAATCATTATTTTCACCTTCATCTGCACTCTCTGAACAATTACAACTTACAAACATCAAGGATAAAATAATATTAACGAATGCCAAATGTATTTTTAATCTCCATTTCATTATTCATATCTCCTGATATAGTAACCTTTCTGTTTTCTCCCCCAAACTCCACACCATCCCATCGTTCAATAGCGGGATAATCAATTATATACTTATACTCAATTTCTGTATTATTGCAAATTTTTGCATTGAAGACAAAACTATCATTCCCTGAGTTACTCATTTCAACAGACTTCGCAATCCAATTCCCCAATTGGGCAATATTACCGTTGATAAATACCTCTTTACCACTTTCAATATCTGACTTTTTATCAGATGTATTTAATAAAAATTTAACATTTACTGGTTGAGTATTGCTCAATTCTTTAACTTTGTAAAATCTGACCTCAAACGATGAAATCTGCCCGGTAGATAGGTAATGAAAGTTCTCCTCTACCTCTTTTATATCGTAGTTCAAAACAGATTCAAACTGCAATTTTCCACACATACTCTCTCTCAAAACACCAATATTCAGACTAACCGACTCAATATAATTATCTTTCATATTCAATACGCCCAGTATTTTTTCTTTATTAGAAATGATTGCAAACGCATAAATACTATCTGGCATAGAATTGGGAACATATATAAACCCTGAATCTGATGTAAGTTCTATCTCTTTTCTCAAAGCAAACATACTTTTATAAAAATTAAATAGCCTGTTGCTTTCAACAGCACTCTCCCACGGCATAAACCCCCTATACTCTGTTATCCCTAATTCCTCTCCGTATAAAATTTGTGGGGCATTTGGAAACATCAACATCAGAGATGCTGCAGAGATCTGTTTATTAATCCCTACATCATTATTGCCACCATACTCATTTAGCGCGGTACTCTTATAGGGAATATCATGATTCTCTATAAAAAACGAATGAGTAACACCTTTTGCAAATTTTCCTCTAATTGCAGATCTAAGACCATCAAAACTATCTGGTTTATTATTCCCATTTACAATTGAATTTATAGTCCAGTAATATGGGAAAGTAAATGCGGCATCAAATTCCCCATTGTAATAATCCTTTATTCCATACCCCTGATTATTATTGTCAAAATCTCTAAACACCTCCGCTATTAGAATTGCCTCCGGATTTATGGATTTAACAAATCTTCTCAGATTCATCCATACACTATGCGATGGACCTGTAAGATGGTCTATTCTGAAGCCGTCCACACCATCAGAAAAATCTCCATCAGAATCTGGGTCCATCCAGAACTTCAACATATTATAAATATATTGCCTCGAAACAGGATTTGAATAATTTATATCGGGAATCTCTGCCCATCCGTTCTCCAGAGTGAGCCTGCTCCCACCAAGTTCTCTTCCATAACCATATTTATCATACAAATTTGTGCTGCTATTTTCAAACCATATATAGTAGTTTCTAAACAACGGGTCCATATTCAGGGCTAGTAAGAAGAATGGATGTCTTCTTGAGTTATGATTTATTACCATGTCCAGAATGATCCTCATGCCAAGTTTATGGGCTTCCCTGATAAGTTCATAAAGGGCTTTATTATCTCCATAGTCTGGTTCAACCGTATAATAATCAACAGTATGATAGCCGTGATCTCTATCGTTTGATCTAAATACAGGCATCAGCCATAATGTCTCTACTCCCAGATTTTTTAAATAACTTAACTTCTCTTTTAATCCAATCAAATCCCCTATTCCATCCCCATTGGAATCCATAAACTTCCTTACAAATATCTCATAGATATTTGAACCCTTAAACCATGAAGGGGAAGTAGAAAAATACATTCAAATTACAAGATCATTATTCTTTCTTATAAATATGCTTTTTGTATCTGAATTGGAAACACCATCATTGACAACAAGATAAATAAAATAAGTGCCATCTTTTTTAATATCCATAGAGACAACAGGATCATCTTTTATCTCAAATTGCTCTGGATTTTTGATATCCTGAATCCATTTATAATATATTTGACCCGAATTTGCAGATTTAGAATTTGATGCATCAATTGTAACATTATTACCATTTACTTTGATATCAACAATAGCCTCAGGCTTAAGACTTGAATTAGAATGTGGCAGGACATATACATCAGTATAATCAATATCACTCTCTCCGTTCTGATTTGAGACCTTAAGAGAAAATTTATAATAACCCGCTTTCTCTGGTATAAAACTCATATAAGAACTAACTTCAGGTGGTTTAGAATTGGGGTCATAATTATATCCCGCCCAATCAGTAGCATACTCCTCTGAAAGTGATACAGATTCAGGGGACTCCACTACCTGCCAATCAAAATTATCAATATTTCTCTGATATGGATCTTCAGACAATGTTCCATCCAGCACTACCTTTCTGCCCACCTCTACAATCTGTGTATATCCTGCATTTGCAATGGGCTTCTTATTGGAGGTATTTACCATAAAAATTGTAGATGGTGATGTCAGACTATTGCATTCCATATCTCTTAAATATGTTGAATATGTATGAACACCCTCTGAAAGCTGAGTATTCAAAGTAATTTTTTTATTCTCTTCATCAAATTCAGCAGGAAGATATTTTCCGTCTATAATAAAATATACAGCACTCTTATCCAGTTGCCTACCATTCAGATCATAAGATACCTCTAAATTTACACCAGTATTGTTTAAGAGATCCCCATTGTTTATATTTTGACCTGTTATTACTGGAGTACATCCATCAGCAACACTAACTATAGAATTCTGAAACACTGGTTCAACATTTTCATTTTCGGGATCCTGAATCCATATATTATCATTTACAATAAATTTATACTCATATTCACCCGATCTTAAATATACTGCACGCGAGTATATCCCATCCTGTGCCACCTCATCTCCATCTACGCCATCATCGTTTAATAAAAGTCTATTTTCCTGCCAGTTTGTAAACTGAGCCGCAAGTTCAACCTTTGAAACAACAGTATTTATTTTTGAAGAATCAAGTTTGAAGACAGTTGGAGAAATTTCACACTTTTTATAGACACACTCCTTAATAGGTTCTTCTTTCTTTTTATACTCAAATCCGCCACTCAGAACTCCCTTTTTCCCATCAGGATTTTCTACTATTATATCCACAATGCCAGTTGAATGTGGTGGATTAATAACAACTATCGTAGAGGTGCCTCCCAGAAGTTTAATAGTGGCATTCTCATTCCCGAAAAATACTTTTAATCCTTTCTGAAAATACTTTCCATTTATTGTAACCTCTATTCCACCATCTTCATAACCACTCTGAGGATAGACAGAAATTATCTCAGGTGCATTTGAAGAAGTATCCACATCAGTTATCATTATATCTGGATATACCAGAATGTCTCGGGTATCATCTGTGCTTTTCTCTGAAGACATACAAGCCGACAACGAAATTATTACAAAAATTATTAGATATACTCTATTCATAGATCACCTCTGAATCAAAAACAGAGATTATTATAGATGAAATTTTAGCGAAATGAAATAGATTTAATCCTTTTTTATGACGATCGATAAATATTTCAGTATAAGAACATTATCAGTTATTAAGATCTACTATTGAATTAGATCGGTTCATCACTATTTGAATTTACTATCCTTCTTGAGAGTTATTTTTGCCAGAATTTTTAAATACCGAACTTTCAGATAATACTTTTTGCAATTCTTCTCTCACAACCTTTCTCACCATCTCTTCCATTCTTGCCTCAAAAGCTCTTTCGACCGCCATAGAAACCCTATCGTATAACTCCTTTTGCTTTTTCCCGAGCAACTCAATCAGTTTACTCTTAAAATACAAATAATAAACAAGGATTGACAGCGAAAAACCAGTAATCACATCAAGGATAAAATGCTGTTTTGTAAATAAAGTTGATACTCCTATGGATAAAGCAACAGTCAAACCCCAGATACCGAATGACCAGTTAATCTCAAGCAGAACAAGCGCAGCCATCATTGCCATAGCACAGTGAGATGAGGGGAAACAGTTCCATGGTTTATCATTTTTATATACAAGACTTAGAGCCCATGTAGAGAAATCATTTACAACCAGTTCGGGTCTTGGATATTCAACAGGATAAAAATAGAAGAAGACATAACATATCAACATCACAGTTATATAAGAGCTCATAACTACCTTTAATAACCTTCTATCAGTAAGCCCAAAGAGTGGAATAAGAAAAATCATATATACTGTTAAATATATCCAGACCCACTCGGGTATAAAAGGGATTTTCCCATCAAACTCTACAATCATGGTATGTTTGATAGCATCCACCCTTGATTCAGCTATCCAGAAATATAATCCAGACCAGACTCCAAACATCACAAGACCATATATGAGCCAATCATATTTCTTATACCATTTTGAATCCTGTTCTTTATCCGTGTCAGGGACTATTATAAATGATCGATTAGTCTTTTTTAGCCAACAATCTACATAAATCCCTATTATCATTGCTGCAAGAGGAATAAAAATAGTGATGAGTAAACTCTTTGCAAAATCAGAAATTGATAGAGGGAAAAATGATTCAAGAAAAAAGAATACATGGGCAGCCGTAGTAATACCGATTAGATAAAACAGGATCAACAGCCTTACAATTCTGGTAATATGACCGGTTTTAAAGAACTGATATAAAAACATAATATGTTACTAAAACACAAAAGCCGCAGGAAATCAAAAAAATATAGATTATTCAATTGAATTATGCTAACTTATACAAATGGTTGGCTTTACTACTATTTAGAAAGTGAGGTAACTATGGGAATTTTTTCAAAAGAGATCAGAAGAGAGTTTATTGCAAGACCCGATGAGGCAAAAGACTTTATAATCTACAAACATCCTGACTCCAACATCAGAATGCTAACCCAATTGACAGTAGAGGCTGATGAAGTAGCTGTATTCTTCAGAGATGGAACTGTAAGGGGTATTTTCAAACCAGGCAGATATACACTTGATTCATCCAACATCCCATTTATAGGGCTCCTTGTAGATGCCGCATCTGGCGGGAATATGTTTATTTCAGAGATATTCTTTGTCTCTACACGTGAATTTCCAAACATAAAGTTTGGTGGCCCAATAGGAGATGTGAGAGATTTTGAAACCAAACTCGCTATTGGCTTAATGGTGTACGGCGATTTTTCATTGAGAGTTACCGAACCTGAAAAACTAATTACGGGACTTGCAGGTATGGGAAAGGCTGATAATAGTGCTTTTGTAGATTGGTTTAAGCAGCAAACACTCAAAGTAATAAGAGACAGGTCAGCCGAACTTATTGTAAAGAAAAAGTGGCCACTTCTGGATGTAACATCAGGGGCATATACCGAGGAGATAGAAGAGGAAGTAGTCGGTGGTGTTAAAAAACATATGTCAACATATGGGGTGGATATTGTAAGACTTGGTAATTTTGTAATCTCAATGAAAGAGGAGGATGAGGCAAGACTCAAATCATTCTCTGAAAGACAGGCACTATCTCAGCTGGCAGGAGGATATCAACAGGCTGCAGCGGCAGAGCCCATGTTTGGGCTCGGTAAAGGACTTGCACAGGGCGGAGGAGACGGTTCCAATGCTGGTGCCAGTAATGCTATGGCAGGTGCAGGACTTGGAATGGGCTTTGCCTATGCCCAACAGATGATGATGAACCAACCACATCAACCCCAACCTCAACAGGTTGCGCCGGCTGCTGCCGCACTCGTAATCTGCCCGGGTTGTAAAAAGAATGTTGCAATTGGGAAATTCTGTTCAGAGTGCGGTTCTCCATTGCAGACAACTATAATATGTCCAAAATGTAATAGTCAGATTGCAGCAGGCAGTAAATTTTGCCCATCCTGCGGAAATCCCCTTTCTGCTCCAGAAAAAGTAAGATGTCCAGCCTGTGGGAGAGAATATGACGCAGGTACAAAGTTCTGCACAGAAGATGGAACAAAGCTTTAATCATATTTGATGATTAGAAATAAGAACGCAACAATATTAATTTTCACCCTGATTACCCTAATTGTAATACCAGATCAATTGCTCTTTGCCAGAGCTGGCGGAGGTCAAAACTCAACGAGTTCATCTTCAAAGAGTAATAGTTCTTCAAGTAACCGTTCAGGTTCCAATTTCAAACCGTATAGACCTCAATCAAACCGGAATTTTGCTAAACCCAGCACACCATCTCAATCTGATAGAACTTCAACAACATCATCGTCTCAAACAACATCAACATCTTCATCAGGTACTCCTTACTCAAAAAATTATAGTGGGGCAACTTCGAGCAGCACTTCATATAATACACCGCCACCACCTGGATTTGTAGGTTGTGTAGCCTGTACAACAGGTTGCATGGGTATTATGCCGTTCTTTCT
>JBBISZ010000076.1:0-10193 GCA_037441045.1 Deltaproteobacteria bacterium
TTTTTTTAATTGTCTATCTTCCTGAATACAAAACAAGATTCACAAAGTATGTTATTGCTTTATGTTGAATATGAGCAAAATGCAGAAAAAAGTAATTGATAAGAAAGTATGAACTTTAAAATTTTATTTACAAAAAAATCAAGATATTCATAATATGCTAAAATCTATGAAATATAAAAAATCCATTCTTATTAAAAACTTCAAATGAGTCTTACTAAATATTTTTTTTATAGCCCTGATTTATACTGTGTTGTTGATCCAGAAATGGGATAGGCGTTTTTTCTATGTTTTTTTCTTTATCGCCTTCTCTGTAATTTTTTGTGCCCGTAGATATATTGGAGATGGCTGTCCTGATGATCTTATTTACTTCGCCCTCTCCGTCATAAAACAGGTTGAGAATACAGATATTATAATCCTTCTCTAACTGCTCAAATATCCCGCTGGATATTGTACCGGGCATACAGTTAAAAGGTGCTACATTGACAATGAGAGATACACCACTTCTTATAAATTCAATCGCCCTGCCTATCGTGATAATCGTCTCTCCCTCAAATAACTTCTCTACATATCTTGAGCCCGCATCAAGTGTCTCCTTTATATCCGGCTCTTTTCTATCGTGTAGAATTGGATCGGCAATCTTCACAAGTTCATCTTCAGAGATTCTAAAAAACTGACTGAAGAGCAGTGCCTTTGTAGCAGCGACCGGATTTGCCTCTCTGAGTCCATTGTTTATAAAGTAGAGCCTCATCTCCGACACATAATGAAACCATTCTGAGAGCGGTGTAAGCCACGCCTCAGCTCCAGCATCCTCTATATATCTTATGAGGTTCTGATTTGAGAATGGCTCGGACCTTACATATATTTCACCCATAACACCTATGAGAGGTATCTTTTTTTCTATCCTTTTAATCCGCTTGAAATCTTCTACGGCACTATGCAATACCTGATTGAGATTTAGATCCCTTCTGATTGCCCTCTCAAATATCCCGATATATTTGTTGAGCAGTCTATCAGTAGTCCCTTTTACAACTTCATAGGGTCTTATTCTCATTGCTATTTTGTAGAGCAGATCACCTATCACAACTGAATACCAGAGTTTCATTCTGAGATTTACAGATAGTCCTCTGTATGTATTGTAAGCCGCTGGAGATAAGATCATAAGATCTTCAATCCCTGCCTCTTTAAGGGCTATATCCGTCAGGAGTGCATACTGCCCGAATCTACACGGTCCTGTGGCTGTTGGCATAAAATATGCAAGTTCTGAGGGAGAGTGTCTGCTTTTTTCAATATAACTCAATAATGAGCCGAGTGTCGTTATCATCGGGAGGCACTCAGAGCCCCTCGTATATTTCTTGCCGAGATTAAAGGCACTATAATCTGTGAGAGGCAGAGCCTCCGAACGGTAGCCCTCACTTATGAAGGATGCTGCAAAGAGTCTGCTGGTAATCTCGTGCATAGGAGGTATTAGAACTATTCTGTCTGATAGAGCTCTACTGTAACTCTTCTTTTGAACCTCCTGTGATAGATTCTCTCTCTCCTGCCTCAAGACCTCAACAAACGCCTCAATTCGGGTCTGATACCCCGCATCTGCCCCGTGCTCATCCATCTCAAGTATCAGCATGGGTTTGCCCTTCATTATATTCTCTGCAAATGAGAGCAAAAATGAGTCGGGACCGCACTTGAAGTTTGATATATAGATGGCGTTTAATCTTCTGTCCTCTGAGACGGTCTTTAAGACTGATATTATCCTCTGTCCATATTCCCAGTAGATATTCTCATATCTGTCTTTGAGGCTTGTAATATCTACGGGAATCATATCCACAGGTATAACAGTAAATCCCTGATTGGCAACCTTGAGCGGTATTGATAGATTTACATCTCCATCAATGCTGTTGTATGGCCTGCCTACGATGACTATCGCCCTATCCGTTGATTTTATGGAGTTTAATATTTCCCTTCCTGCATTCTGAAGTTTTTCTTCTACCTCTTTCTGAATCTTGAGAGCAGTCTTTATGGCATTCTTCACATCTTCAGGACTAACACCAATCTTTTCTTTTAGAGAATCATAGACAATCTCGCCAATCTTATCAATAGACATTCTGAGATCCAGAGGAAAGGAGAGCAATTTTGATCTATCCTCTCCCTTCATTTTCATAATACTATTTGTCATTGAGCCGAATGAGGATAGATAAGGACAGAAAAGGCTATTTGTGGTAATGCTATTCTTCTCGTCTGAGATCATATTGGGGGCAAAGACAAAATCAGTCTTCGCATCTTCAATTAGATATCTTATATGCCCAAAAGCTACCTTGATAGGGAAACAGAAGTCGGATGTCAGTACATGGGAGCCTCTTGATATCAATTTCTCGTCAGTCCTTTTTGAGATCACGGGTCTTAGTCCTAAGAGTGCAAAAAGATTATAAAAGAATGGGAGATATGAATAGGTTGAGAGTGCACGTGGAATTCCAATAGTATATTTGTAATCCGTTCTGACACCCAGCAGCGATTCCCTGATAATCTTCTCTCTCAATTGATAAGGCTCATAATTGGGGCTCCTTTTCATACCCTCCTCCTCCTCCCTTCCACACATAAATCCCCAGGAGGAGAGTCTATTGCCATCTCTATCTACAGCATGGAAGGTCTGACATCTATTTACACAGAGTCTGCACTCAGATTTTTTTATATCCACCTTCATATCAAGCAGTTCAATCCCTCTGAACCTGCTCTTATCTCTTCTCTTTTTCATCTGCCCCATCAACATAACTGCCGCACCAAATGCACCATTGATATAACAGTATGGGCTCACATTTACCTCAATATTGAGAAGATTCTCTATTGCTGCGACGAGTGCTTTATTCCTGGCAGTAGCCCCCATAAATACTATACTCTTTTTGCTGATCTTCCTGCTACCTACCACTCTGTTGAGGTAATTCTGTATTACAGAATAGTGAACGGATGCAAGCACCTCCTCTTTTGAAAACCCCTTCTTTAAGAGCCTGTTTATATCCTGCTCCATAAATACAGTGCATCTATCGGAGGTAAAAGGTGGTGAGATATTTAAGATTTTATCACCCACTTCAGAGATCTCATATCCAAGCTTCTTTGCCTGCTCCTCTATAAATGAGCCTGTACCGGCTGCACAGATATAGTTCATACTTGAATCTACCACATTCCCATTTTCAATTCGTATATATTTTGAATCCTGACCACCTATCTCAAATATAGTCTCCACACCCTCAAACAGTCTTTTTGCACCCTCTGCATGTGCAGTAATCTCATTGATTATCAGGTCTGCCCCAAAAAGTTCACCTATGAGTTTTCTACCGCTCCCTGTGGTTGAAAATCCCGCTATCTCTATCTCCGAATTATACTTTTTACTGAGATTTATCATTGCCCTCAACAGATGTTTTGTAGCCTCCACTGGCTCACCTGCGGTCTTTCTATAAAAGTCCACAACTATTTTTTCATCTTCATTTACAAGGGCGAGTTTGGTACTTGTAGAACCTATATCTTCACCTGCATAAACTTTCAGTTTTTTATTGCGGATGTCCTCATAAATTCTTACCTCAGTTGCTGTCTCATCAATGTATGAATCAAAGACACTTATTTCGGGGTAACTGGAGAGATTGAGAGTAAGCGGCCTACGAAGATTTACATCTCTCTTCTGTGAAAACCCCGCAAAATTAAGAGTATCCAGTAGCAGTGAGAGAGGATATGATGTACCATCAGAAGCAATAATGGCGGCACCAATTGATGCCGCTATCTCTGAATGGGGAGATGTCAGAATATTATCGGAGAGCATCTTGCCAAGCCAGAAAACGACCTCTTTATTTAGAGTTACTCCACCCAGCAAAATAATCTTTTCATTAATCGACTTCCCACGAATAAGACTCTGATAAATCGTTGTGGCAAGCCCTTTGCACAGTCCTGAAAAGCTCTCCTCCTTTGAATAGCCCTCAGCCTGTCTATGGGTAATATCCGATTTTGCAAATACAGCGCATCTCGTTGCAATTGACGGCGGATTGAGGATTCTTTTAAATCCCTTTATACTTTCATAGGTAAGTCCGAGCCTTGAAAGCTGTTCATCCACAAATGAACCTGTACCCGCCGCACAGAGTGAGTTTTCCTTTATCTGCTCAAGCTCACCTTTTGAATTTAGCAGGATATAGGTTAGAGAGGAGGCGCCCACATCAATTATATGTCTAATCCGGGGATAATATATTTTTACAAATGAGATATTACACTGCACCAGATCAAGAGGCTTTAGACGATCAGAAAATCTATCAAATATATCAACCATTGAACCAGTGATTGCAAATCTTTCTGGAAGACTCTTAATATCGATAGAATTGAGATAATCTTTCAATAAGCCGAGCGGCTCACCGTGATGCCTCAAATAATGACTGTTGAGAACTCCTGACTCCTCATCAATGATAGAGAGCTTTAAAAATGCTGTTCCTATATCTATTCCCAGATATCTCATACTTATGCTTACTCCTCACAAAAAGCATGGTTTTTTACCATATATGACTGTTTGTAAAAGTCAAATACTTTTGCGACATTCCTCCGTTTTCAATTATATAATCCATAGGGCTCTTTAATCCTAATGATTTATGTGGTCTCCGGGTATTATAAAAAATCAGGTATTCAGCAAGTCTCTGGTTAAACAACGGTTTATCATGAATTACACCCAGATCATCTGGTGCCAGTTACCCTCAGGTGCAAAATAAAGTGCCAGTTACTTTGTAACCAATTGTTTTTATTGGATTTTTTACCTGTTTTGCTGCTTTAATTGAACGACAACAAGTGGTAAGAAATGGTGAATATTAATCTCTCAATGGATATTTCAGGAAAGATAAGAATCCCAGAAATACCAGAAAACCTGCTACAGGTCCCACAAGCAGTATCCCCGCAGGTCTGTCTGATGTCGCTCCGAAGATTGAAAAGAGTTGAGTTGTAATTACAGGCACAAGTGCAGCCGCCGATTTGGAAATAATACCCTCCATACCGTTGTACATGGCTTCTCTTCGATACCCCGTCTCCTTCTCATCATTATCCACGACATCTGCAAAGATTGGCCTTGGAAGAACAAATGCCGTTGAGATAGGAAAACATATAATGAGAAGTATTACAATGAGATGAGCCATCTGAGAGGCAAACAATGAATTTTCAAAAGTTATTCCCAAAATGGATGATATTTTCAAAAATATCATACCAAAAAAAGGCATATTACCTGTAAAATAGAACAGGGGTAACCCGATGGTAAAACCAAGAAGACCCAGATTATATATGAGTTTCTTACCATATTTTGTCGAGAGTCTGCTCACAAGCGGGAAGAGCAACAGAGAAAAGACTATTACTGCCCCCTGCATAATCCCTGCAAGATCCTCCTTCTTTCCCAGCACCTTTACAATCATATATGGCATGGAGATTATTACCGAATCTATGCCTATTCTAAAAAAAGCCACAGAGGCAACATAGGGTGGAAAGAGTCTATTCTTGAATGTATGTTTTATTGCCTCCAGAAAATTAAATGGAACCTCCTTTGATGCACTATGCGGGGTCTCAAAGACATATCTAATTGCGAAAAAAAAGCATATAAAAGTTATCAGCCCAACTATAAGAGCAAGCAATTTATACCCATCAGCAATTTTAAAAAACCCCAGATTCAATCCTTCTGAAAAAGAATCAATAACGATACCTGCAACGATTGTGGCTACCAGCATCCCACCAACCTCAAAATAACCCATAATCTCAGACAGTTTTATCCTCTCATCCTGATAGGGAGTTATTTCTGGAAGAAGTGAGAGATAAGGACCAACCACACCCGCATAACTCAGCCAGAATATACCCAGCATAAGTGCGAGCCATATCCCGTTTAATATATGAGCATAGGGGTAAAGCGGAAACCACATTGCAATAAATGAGAATGCAAGCAGTGGAGATAAGAACATAACAAAAGGTTTTCGTCTTCCCCATCTTGAACGAGTTCTGTCGGAGATATATCCATATATCGGATTGGAGATTGCCTCCATAAGTCTTGCCCCACCTGCTATAAAACCGAAAGCGGCATAAGATAGGAATGCAGTCCCTTCTTTTACCATATTCCCATCTATAGTACTTTCTGACTTTGTATAGAAATACTGTAGCCAGCCTATAACAATAGCAGGACCTACCCCCTGAGCAAAATTTCCGAGTGAATACATTATCTTTTGAAACAGAGAGAGGGCATTCCCTGATTTTTCCATAATATTACCTTTGTTAATTTACCAATAATCTTCTTAAAAAATAAAATCCTTTATGTCTTTATGTTCACAATCTACAACTGATTTATGTGATATTTGTTCACTATTTCTTGAGTTCTCTCTTTTTCATATCCAGCAATTTGAGTTCTCGCAGCGCCTCTGTGCAATCGGGATTACATTGAATAGCCTTCTCAAATTGTCTCTCTGCCAGATCGTCTCTATTGATGCCCTTATAAATATATCCCATAAACAGGTATGCCTTATCAAGCTTTGGATTCTTCGTTATGGCAGTGGCTATTGCATCTCTCGCCTTCTTTAAGACCTCCTGATTCTCAGGTTCTGATTGGAATAGCGCCCAACCATAATGTGCAAAATACTCAGCCTCATCTGGATAAAGGTCTATAGCCTCTTTGAAACTCTCGGCAGCCCTTGAAAATAACCTCTTCTTCAAAAACTCCTCGCCTGCCTGAAATTTACCCTCAGCCGCGAGCAGCCTTGAAACATCATCAGCAGCCTCAGATTTGGATGCCTGAGTCAATCTGCCAATATATTCTGCCCTCTTATTTGCATCAGTCAACACATTATGAGCCTCTGTGAGCTTTTCAAAGAGTTCCTCTGCCATCTTCCTCAACTCCCTACCTGCAGAATTTGGTATTCTATCAGGGTGAAACTCCTTGGCAAGCGCGATATATGCCCTCTTTATCTCACTGATAGTTGAGTTCTGATTTACACCCAGAAGATCAAAATAGTTGCCACTCTTTGCTATTGAGATCTTTCTTATTATCCTGTTCTTTATCTCTCTATCCTCAAGCGGCACAGGACTGTCAACCTGAACAGGCTGTGATATAGCAGGAGGTTTTGGAGGTAGCGGTGGCGGCACAGCAGGGAGTGGAGGAGGTGCCTCCTGCCCGGCTGGATATTGATTCATCACTATCATACCAGTAGTCTTAAGAGCAAAGATAAATCTAAGCATCCTTTCTCTTGGGAACTGAGTAGATATCATTAACTCTCTCAATGTTTTACTTCCATCTATTGACTTGAGGATATTCTCTTCATCCTCATCCATCAGCATCTCCTGAAATCTGAGTGCAGGATTTGGATTGGGATGAACATACTGATTCTGAAATCTCTCCATATACTGCTCTATCTTACCAACATCATAATTTCTCTTGATACCTTCATAGATCAGAGAAGCCACAGAGAGTTCCAGAGTAGTAATAGGGGTCTCAAAATCCTCCTTTTGATTAAATTGATACTCGCCCTCAGGCCAGCCAAAGATATCATACAATTTCATCTCAAGCTGTTTTTCAAGTCCATATTTCAGATTGTGCGGAGATATGGCTCCCATTTCAATAAGAATGGTCCCCTGCTGCCTTCCAGAGTCCTTCATAAGTTTAACAGATTCATTTAACTCCTCTTCTGTAATCATCTTCTCCCTTACAAGTACTCTCCCTAAACACTCATTCAAGAGATTTGATTTTACAAAGATAGGTCTGCCATCCCGAATATAGACAATCTTTTTTATCTTTTCATACTTCAAAAGTAATACGCCGTTCGTCCTCTTCTGATAAAATACAGAGAGCAACTCTGGAAATAGCGTATCTTTGAGATTACCTCTGGTGCTGATATCAAATGTCATCTCCTCTTCCTGTTTGTCCACCTCATATCTCTCTGAGATGCCCATAGAATCAGCATAGGTTTCCCCTCTCTGCTCCTGTCTTTGCACAGGTTTGAGCCCCGGATATTCATTGCCAAATGTCTTCTTGAGAATATTAAATATCTGCTCAAGTTTTACAGGCTTATCCAGATAATCCAGAACCCTGTATTTTTTTATTGCCTCATTCCTGTGGCTCACCGCCCTGTACACACCGCTGATCATCAGGATTGGAATATTCTCTCCCTTTGGACTCTTCCTGATCCTGTCTGCAATCTGAAATCCATTCATAACAGGCACGAGCACATCCAGAATAATAAAATCGATCTCTTTGGTCTCAAAGGTCTTGAGTGCCCAATTACCATCCTTCTCCACAAGGACGGAGAATCCCTCTCCCTCAAGCGCATCAGAGAGGAGTTTCTGGATACTCTTATCATCCTCTACAATAAGTACTGTCTTTCCCATATATCTCTCCTATTGCTGCTCAGCCTGAAACTTACAGCCGGCTGTTATTGCCTGACTTTCCATTGTATCAATATTATAATTGAGATCGTCACCCTTGGGCGCAGGAGTATAGTGCGCCTTTGCAGTAATGTTAACATCTATTTCCTGTGTTGGATCTCTCTCGGTCAACTTATCTTTTAACTTAAAAGACCAGGTTCTAAACTTGTCAAAAGAATTCGGTTCTATAACATCATCTCCATATATACCTTTTCTAATACTCATACCCGCATAACTCTGAGAAAATACCTTAACATCTCCACCATTTTCTATACAGGTTGAGCACAGATTGTCAACCTCAATTGATATATAATCATAATTGCTATCAAAGGCTACGGGATTTAAATTTATGTCCACAAGTTTCAGCGTAAAAGTCTGAGAGGCACCCGCAGGGAGTACCTTGCCTGTAGGTGTAATATTGGAGAACTCTGCGCCCATATATGGAGCTCCCGACCATAAGATCTTAAAACACTTCCAGATATCAGTTTTGCTGTCATATTTACCGTTTGGACCATCAAATTTTGAATTTGAATTTGTATCAACAAAAATCTCTCCGTCGTTATACTCACCATCATCATTTGCATCTACAAATGGCTCTGATATGTCATCAAATGGTTCTCCAGAATCCCATTTTTTATTATTATTGAGGTCATCATAACCCTCCTCTCCCTTAATAATTGCGCAAATTGTAGCCAGGCCATCTCTTGGATTATTGATTACTCCAGATACCTCCGGATTATTTACAGAAGGCTCTCCAGGGAGGGGATCCACATCCTGTGGTGGATTTCCTGATGCAGTATATACATAATATTCAGGGTCTGTATTGTTATCGGGTGTTATTATTTGCACAGAGCCTGTCTCTGTAATAAATTTTGGCTGGGGTATTAGTATTCTGGTTCCACCAATGCTCTTAACCTCCAGATCACATCTAACCTTGATAGGGGTAGTAATGTTCGCATTGTCAAGAGCACCAATATTCCTTGCAGAGCAACTGAATACCATATTTCTGTGATTTGCACCCTGAAACTCAGTAAATGTAACCTGTACTGATGCTGATTTATTCTTACCGCTCGGGGTTGTAAAACTGGCAGTGACTGTCACCTGACCTGGTGTTGTAGAACTATATAGATCTATCGTAGCATATCCACCGATAGTTGTGGATGTGGACTCCTTCTTCTCAGTGTCGGGGTCAAAACTACCATCTGTCGTAACAAAATTTACAGTTGAACCGTCTCTTGCAATGCTATCATCATATTTCACAAAAGCGGTTATCTTCAAAGATGAAATTCCATCAGCAGGTATCTCCAGGGGAGTGGCTGCGACAGAAATACTACTTTCACTTGAACAATCGCAATCAGAAAATATCAGGACAGAAAAAAATAAAAAGATATAAACGATTTTTTTCTTATATGCATTTCTCATAATTATACCTCCATATTCGCTGCAAATATTGTATATGTATTAGAAAATAATTCAATAAAAATTTTCACCATAAGTAACCTTCCTATGGTCATGCTATTCTTATAAAATTAGAATAAATTTTCTAATCTCATCAATATCAACAAAAGCAGAGATTCATTTTTAAGAGTATCAACAAAATAATTAATCTTCAGATGGTCATTTTCCATCATAATAAAATATATTTTCGCGTACCCTAACAAAATAATGAATATAGAAAAATTACCGAGCAACTAATATATTTAAGATTATCCGTTATTACCATCCCTCTTTTCAGAGAGTCTCTTTGCTTTCAGATACAAGGCGTTCATCTTTTTTATCAACAACTTCTTTAT
>JBBISZ010000077.1:0-9181 GCA_037441045.1 Deltaproteobacteria bacterium
GAAATATGTCTCTGTAGATTGAAAAATTATATTCAAGGGTGAGGTAAAATGCCCTCCTTGCATAATACGAATCAGAAAATGAGGTCTTAAATGTGGAATATGCAATTGAAAACTCATCAAAAAATGGAATTTCTCCATCCAGGATCCTGAATCCAGAAAAAAGCCTTAGATAATCAAAGGCAGAAAAAAAAGTCTTTCTATAATCCAGAGACAGATGCCAGTGCGAATCATTGTCTGAAGGTATATAGTATCTGGTCTTAAATCTGATTCTCTCTACAAAATCTGTCCTCAAGAGTGGTTCATCTATAAGATAATTGAGAGAGAAAAACAGATAGCTCCTTAAAATTCTCTCATCTTCTATACTCACCCTGTTATTCTCTACATAATCAAAATCATGAGTTATAAGGATCTCGGTGCCTGCCCCGTAAGAGAGTAAAAAATTCTTTTTGAGTTCAAATCCAGCAGAAATTGAGAAATCCTCATTAAAGAGCCTGTATTCTGATAGAGGGATGTCCCTCCTCATAAAACTTGTATCAGATGTAGAAATCTCTATTCCAGGTTTGAAATATTTAAATCTTAAAACCGATGGGTAATACAGTAGATCCAGAGAGACTATTGTCAGTACAAGTTTCTGATTATTACTGTCAATCTCCTCTCTCAGATTAATACCACCGGCAAGTGTAGACCTGAATCTATCCCTTTTAATCAGGAGAGAACTGTCTGAATAACTAATGTCCCCCTTGAGCCCAAAGGAATCATAATCAATAGATGCACCCCACCCGTCACCCCACTCTCTTTTCTTAACAACTATCAACAGGTCATATTCTGGCTCTATATAAGAACCATCATTCACATTATGCACAAGACTTGCAAACCTTTCAGAAAATAGTCTGCTCTTCTTATTCTCGGGTATCGGTAGAAGTCTGTATTCAATCCTCTGGTATCCATACTCTTTCTTCGCTCCGTTTATAAGCTCATTCATTTTATTGATATTGAATATCTGCTTGTCAAACACAAAGAAATTTTTAAGAAGGAGAGATTTTAGTGTATCTTCGCCTCTAATTATTACTTTGCCAATCCTTCCCTCATTTATAAATACATACCACTCTCCCATCAACAATAGATATGTAATTTCCACAATCTCATAACCGTTATTCTTATAAAATTTCTCAATGCGAATCAGTGACTGCCTCAATCTCTGTATGGAAATTTCTTTTAAATTTGTAAGTCCACCTATCCCCTTTAGCCTCTCAACATCCACCACCAGGTTGCCGAAAAATCTAATATTATTGCCTTTTAGTTCATCAGAACTCTTTTCTCCCACCTCAATAAACTTTGGAGATGAACTTACAGGATTTACAAGGTAGATAAGAAATATTATAGAGAGGAGAGACTTCATAAATTAAGATTCAGCACCATGGTCTTGAGTTCACTCATCTCTTCCATTGCATACCTCACACCCTCTCTACCAAATCCTGACTCCTTGATTCCACCATAAGGCATATTATCGGACCTGAATGTAGGAATATCATTTACTACCACTCCACCCGTCTCAATATTCTCATAGGCATCAAATGCTGTATGAATATTATTCGTGAATATACCTGCCTGCAACCCAAAGCGAGAATTATTTATATTTTTTATTGCATCCTCAACATCCTTCACCATCTCAATGGATACTACAGGACCAAAGACTTCCTCACCTACTACTTTCATATCCGCACCTGTACCGGTCAGAACCACTGGCTTTAATATCCTGCCATTTATCTCTTTTTCAATAAGAATTTTGGCTCCACCTTTTATAGCCTCATCTATCCAGTCTGAGACCCTTTTGATATTCTCTTCATCTATCATTGGACCCACATCCACATTTTCGGAGAGAGGATCCCCTGCCTTTAATTTCTTTGTCTCTTTTACAAAATCCTGAAGAAATTTTTCAAACAGATCCTGATGTACATATATCCTCTGAACAGAGATACATATCTGTCCTGAATATGCAAATGCCCCATATACAGACTTCTTCAGGGCATAATCATAGTTACAGTCTTTATCGATATATACTGCTGCATTTCCACCGAGTTCCAGAAGAACTTTTCTGTCTACCAGCAGAGATTTCAAATGCCATCCAACCTTTGCACTCCCTGTAAAACTCAAAAATTTAATTCTCCTGTCATTTTTTAATACTTCCATTGCCACATCAGATCTGGAAGGTAAAACAGAACACATTCCATCAGGAATCCCACATCCGTTTAAGATATCTGCAAGGATAAGTGCAGAGACCGGAGTCTTTGTAGAAGGCTTAATAATAATTGCATTCCCCGATGCAAGGGCCGGTGCCACCTTGTGTGCCACCAGATTGAGTGGAAAATTAAATGGTGTGATCCCCAGTCCAGCTCCTATGGGGAATCTCCTCACAATAGCAAAATGACCTCTTGAAAGGAGATTCTTTTCAAGCGACAGAAATTCCCCCTTCTCGCTCTCACACTCGCATGATGCAATCCTGAACACCACAGATGCCCTCTCTACCTCAAACCTCGCATCTCTTATGGGTTTTCCTGACTCAAGGGTTATGATCCTTGCGATCTCTTCCCTCCTTTTGAATATCTCATCAGACACCTTCTGAAGCATCTGTGCCCGCTCACAGGCTGGCATTTTCACATATTTTTTCTGAACTTCAACTGCAAGGGATATTGCCCTATCATAAAGATCTGCTCCGGCTATAGAGACTGTGGTCAGGACATTTCCATTATATGGATTTTTGACTTCAATATGCTCATCTGTCTCAACAAATTCATGTCCCACAATTGCTCTGTAGTGGTTCTTCATATAATAAATCCTCCTCTATATTTTATTGATATTTTATTTCCAGTATATCAAGGGTATAAGCGAGATCCTGACTGAGAGGAGAATAGAGATCAAAGGTCTCTCCCCCATAGTCAAATCTCAAAATTGCTGAATGCAGAAATTGCCTTTTGAGAACCAGCCTCTTCCTCGCCCACTCATTAATCGAAGAGCTACCATAAAGCCTGTCTCCAACAAGAAAAAGGCCTATCTGAAAGAGGTGAGATCTTATCTGATGTGTCCTCCCCGTCTCAAGATTGATCCTGAGAAGAGAAAAAAGACCTGCCTCATCTATAAATTTCTCTGAGATACCAGAAAGCATCAGTACTGTTCTTCCCTTCTTACCTATACTTGTACTCTCAGGTCTGTCCTTTCTTATAACAACGGTATCAATAATCAATCTCTCCTTCTCAGGTTTACCACTCACAAGCCCAAGATACTCCTTATAGACCTTTCTTGTTCTCTGTAGCTCGTTAAACTCCCTTAGAAAATCGTATGTCTTTGCAAAAATTAATACGCCCGAAGTATCAATATCCAGTCTATGAACCGGTGTTGGGGCAAACTTAAGAGAAGACCTCTCATAGCCCAGATAAGAATGAATTGCATCAAGGAGCAATAAAATCATTGTTTTCAAAGATTATATCAGAGGAAGAAAGAACAAATTCCTGTCTTCTTCTACCATTCTCGTTTGATTGAGCAAACATATCTGGTGGGATATGCAGAATTACTGAGTCTCCCTCTTTGAGTCTATAATTATTTTTAACCTGCCTTTTGTTTACCCTTACCTTGCCTTTTCTGAGAAGTTTGAAGATCATTGATAAAGGTAGATCCGGAAGTATTCTCTTTATAAACCTCTCAATTTTTATTCCGTCATATTCTTTTGAAACAGAGATCTCAGGCAAATTACAACTCCTTGGGCATCAAGAATATTTCACATATATACCACTGAGGATCCTCCTCTCCCACTTTATAAATTCCTATGCCTACCTGAGTGTAAACAGGATTAAGTATATTTGCCCTATGTGCAGGAGAAGACATAAATAGAAAATGTGCCATTCTGGGAGAGGAGTTGAGTCCTATATTCTCTGATACCTTATAAAAAGCAATATTTTCAGACTTCAGGAGATCCTCGAGTTTTAAATTCTCCACCTCATGACCGAAGAGCTGCCTGTCAGCCATCGCCTTCGCCTTATTATATGCAATCTTACTCAAAGTGTGATTGAGTTTCAAAGATGGAATATTCAATTTTTTCCTATCATAATTGATCGCTTTAAATAGCATCTCGCTCCCAACATCTGCCGAAACATTTTTTGTATTGTCTTCAATGTTAATATAGCTTGCCAGCTCCTTTTTTATATCCACAGGGGAGACACCAGCATAAACAGGTATCAGAAAAACAGGCTCTACACCTTTCTTCTATTTTGCAATTATCTGGATAAGGTACTTCCCCTCCCCTCCCGAGAGTTGATATGAATAAGTAAACTTACCCTTCTCTCCTGCTGCTGGCGCTATCTTCTTTACTTCACCGGATGGAGGCGAGATATATATCAGCGGCTCTTTGTATCCCCCTCTCACCTTGAACTCCAGATTGAGATAAGAACCTTCATTCATAATCTTGGGTATATCAGTAGCCTCAATGACTCTTTTTGAACAGATTATTGTCGCAACCTTCTTCTCTTCCTTAAAATCAGAAATTCCGATGCCACAGTTAAAGAATCCTCTGTTTGCGATTGTATTAAGAAAACCTTTTATTGACTCTTTAAGACTCTCCTCGCTCTTATAAACGAATGCTGTCGGAAGATATAGAAAATCATATACTCCATAAGACCACAAGAGCGGCCTCAATGCCGTGGTCTCAAGCCTTCGGGGGACCTCACCCTTCTTTGCAAGCATAAAAGAGTTATACCTGGCAGCAGCGCATAATTTTGCATCCAGTTCAAACATCTCTCTTAACTGCTCCATTGAAGAGTTTATTATCAAAGAAAAAAGGGAGGACTCCTCCTTCTTTAAGGTATATGAAAAGACCCTTGGATTATAAGTGTTTGTAAATTGAAGCTTATCTTCAGAAAATATATTTATAGCGAAACAGAGAATAATCGATAATATTATTAATTTTCTGCTCATTTATACCTCACAAATAATAATCCGTACCAAATACATATATATTATTAACTCCAATTTTTCACATAATCAAATCTATTATTATATATACTTAAACTTAAAACCAAAAAAACCAAAGATTCAAATGGCATAAAAGTACCTGGCACCTATTTGGGGATATAATCCCGTGATCGCAGGTTAATTAGTTGATTATATTGATAATTTTAAGTGTCAGATACTTTTTTTATCTTCATAAAATCTATAGAAAAATACAGATTAAATCATTGGAGTGTATCATAAAAATATGTTATACAAAACATGTCTTTGAGGATTTTCTTTTCAGAAATCAGGCAGAAAGATGCTGAGACTTACTGGCATAATACTTTTAATAATCACAATTTTGGGGTTGATATTGGTAAACGGGGCTCTAATAACATATTACTATTTTCAGAGAGATCTCCCACAGATTTACAATATAAAAGACTACAAACCGCTTACAACCACTGATATCTTTGATAAAAACGGCAATCTGTTATACAGACTTTACAACCAGAAGAGAACTGCAATAAGTATTAAAAAAATACCAAAACATGTAATTAATGCCTTTCTATCTGCAGAGGATTCAGAGTTCTTTTCACACAGAGGTGTGGATATAACCACAATTTTTAGAGCTATATTTGTCAATCTAACTTCAGGAAAGATAAAACAGGGTGGGTCAACAATTACTCAACAGGTAGTAAAAACATTTTTTCTAACACCAGAGAGAACCTTATCTCGAAAGATAAAAGAGGCAATACTTTCATTCAGACTTGAGCGATACCTTACAAAAGAAGAGATACTCGAATTATATTTAAATCAGATTTACTTTGGAGCAGGAAACTACGGTATATATGAGGCATCAGAATACTTCTTCTCAAAAAGTCCCGAGGAGCTCACAATATCGGAGGCAGCCTTCCTTGCCTCTCTTGTAAAAGCACCCGAAATATACGGCACTCTAAAAAACCCTCAGAAAGTGAGAGACAGACAGATTTACATTATCAGGCAGATGGAGAAGAATGGCTTTATATCAGAAAAAGATGCAAAGCAATATATTGAGGCAGGTCTGCAGTTTAAGACAGAGAATCAAGAGCCAGAAATATCTTATGCAATCTCTCATGCAATCAAAGAACTAACAGATAGAATTTCTGCATCAAAACTATACAATGGCGGTTACAAAATTATTCTTACAGTAGACAAAGAATTAAATGAACTCCTTGAAAGGTCTCTTACTGACTATCTGGATGAAAAGAATATTGAGAATACAGCACCACTTTTAACTCTTACAGATGCAGAGCTTTTAAGGTTTGAGACCGAATATAGAGAGAAAATTCAGAATATAAGGAGACATTACTTTGATATAAGCCAGGCATTTAAATCCCCTGAACAAAATAAAAACAGACGAATTGGTATTAAAATACTAAAACCATATAATGAGGGAGCCTCCTTTTTTGAATATCTGGAAAAAGATACCAGACTATACGCCATCTCCCAGAATAGTTTATATCTGGGGGTCATCACAAATTGCAACAAATCTACAACCAGCATATTTACAGGTGAGGCTGTACTATCTATTTCCAACCAACCAAAAAGTAAAAAGATGAATAACTGTATATTTAAGAAAGGAGATGTAATTTTCTATAGAATGAGGGAGGACGGTTCATTTACCATTGCGAATCAGCCAATTATTCAGGGGGCTGTAGTTTTGCTGGACAATAGAGATATGGGAATACTGGGGATGTCAGGAGGATATTCGTACTCAATAAACGAATTCAATAGAGTCACCCAGGCAAAGAGGCAGCCAGGAAGTGCATTCAAACCTGTAATATATTCATATGCTATAGAGACAGGTAAATACAATATAACCTCAATTGAAAACGACGCACCTGTAGAATACACAGACCCTCAAACTGGTAGAGTATATCGTCCATCAAATTATGATAGAGAGGAATTCAATGGAGAGATGACACTGCTCGATGCACTTAAAGAATCAAAAAACACTGTGTCCGTAAGGCTCGTACTTTCACTCGGACTCAATAATATAGTTGAATTTGTCAATACTCTGGATATGGATATTGAGGTAAAACCATATCCCTCTATAGCCCTTGGTTCATTTGAGACAACACTTCTCTCTCTTGTGCGTTTCTATTCTTCTCTTGCCCGTGGAGGCAGCATACTGAAAGATCAGATAATTACTTCAATAAAAGATGAGAATGATAAGGAGATATTTATCTCTGAGAATGAGCCCCGACAGATAGTACTCCCTGAGACAGCCTTTATAATTACAAGGATGCTAAAGGAGGTGGTAAAGAAGGGCACGGGTACAAATGCACTCATAAACGGACTCAACATAGCGGGGAAGACAGGAACAACCAACAACTATACTAATGCGTGGTTTATAGGATATACACCTGATATTACTCTGGGAATTCTAATCGGGAGAGATGACAATAAATCCATGGGCAGAAAGGCAACAGGGGGAAATCTTGCAGCCCCATTATTCAAAAAAATCCTCTCTTCAGAAGAGGCCAGCAAGATTCTACAATCCTCTGATTTTGTAGCACCTCAAACAATAAAATTTATAAATACAGACATCCATACTGGCAAGAGATGTATTGAGGAAAATCCCGATTGCGAGTTTCTACCTTATAGAGAAGGATTTGAACCAGCAGAGACCGATAAAGAGAGCAGCGAGATAGATTTGATGCGGCTTGAACATTGATAGAATAGAATATCAGGGATCAAAAAACTCTTTAAGAGATAAATTACAAAACCACACTCTAAAGTTCACATAAAAAATTAAAACAGACAAGCATTATCAAGCATTATTATCTAAAATTGATACTACTTCAAAATATATTCAAGGGGAAATTAAGGCTATTATATCTACATTCCCAATCCCATACCGATTTTAAAGAGTATATACATATCAGTACTGGAGCCCTCTGCAATAGCCACGGATGGGCCAGCCTCGAGTTGTACTGTGATATTGAGCTGTGTATCTACCTTAAATTCAGAACCTACAGTAAATGCAACCGGGATACCGATAAACACACCATCCTTATATGAATACATATGTACAGGGGCATTGAATCCAAAATTTATTATTACAGGGTCTTTTAGAGGAATCGAAAATATTATCCCGGGCGCCATCATAATACCTGCACCCTTTGCCTCTTTTGCAACAATCATAAATCCAGGTTCAAATCTGAATGCAAGATGGAGTTTACCTTTATGTTTGATCTCCTTTATATACCTTCCTCCAAGAAATATCCAGACATCAGCCTTACAATTTTCGTCGTTTGTGCATTCTTTTCTTCCGATATTTGATATAGGTCCATATCCGAGTCTAAGCTTGAGTCCCAGATTTGAATCAGACTCATATCCTGTATCGTAAAGGAATGCCACGTCGGGATAACCCAGATCCAGATGGATTGCCTCCTTTCCCTTTTCCAGAGGTTCACCGCTTATTACAGAAAAGCCATAGGAGATCACAGGCATAAAAAACAAAAGACATAACACGAGCAAAAATCTCTTCATACTTATTCCTCTTTTTCTGACATAAGTCTCTTGAGTTCAGCCTTTATCAATTTTTCTGCAAGTTCTGGGACAACCTCCCAGACTATCCTTTCCACCACCTCTTTTATGTACTTTGCTGTCTCCTCATTTATTGGTCCTGTAAGATCAATCTTCGGCTCTACAAGAGAAGTGGGTTCTACCTGAGCAGGAGTTACAGGCTCCTCTGGTATCTCTACTGCACTCGCAGGAGTACCTACAGGTTCAGAAACTATCCCCTCAGCAATTGAGACCACCTGCATTGGCTGTTCAACTGGCTCCTGCTTCTGTACTGATACTTCTTCAGTCTTATCAATCCCTGTACTAACCCGCGGTGGAGTTTCAACTGGAGGAGAGACTTTCTCTGGAGCCTTCGTCTCTTCCATTATCTCTTTTTTTAATTCCATACCCCAGTCATCAATGCTAAACTGTGGTTGAGCCTCTTTATTTGCTGTCTCTTCTGGACCAGCCCCGGCATTCTGCACTGTGGTTGCAACCTTTTCAACTATCTGACTTACCATATCTATAGTAGCAGCCTGTGGTGGTGCTTCTGCTGGTTTCTCCTGAACACCTGAAATCTCAGAGGTAATCTCCTCAATCTCCTGAGGCGATATCTCATCCACCATCTCCTGCACAGGTTCCTGCGGCT
>JBBISZ010000077.1:9191-10016 GCA_037441045.1 Deltaproteobacteria bacterium
GCAATAAGATTGTCTATAAAATTGGTAACCTTTGCCACCTCCTCCTTTGCTGGAGACTTAATCTCCTGTGGCTTTTCATTTGCCGAAGGGATATGTGGAGGCATAGGTGGAACCTGTGGCACAGAGAATGTAGACCCCATCGCGGGTGGAATCGTCGGAGGAATTACAGGCGGAGTTGCAGGTTTGGGCGGAATAGGTATCTGTGGATTGGTGCCCTGTGTTCTGGGTGGTTGAGGCTGAGCAATCGGAACAGGGATATTGGGTATAACCACCGGCGGTGTTGCAGGTTTTGGAGGTGTACTGACCTCCTTTTGTGGTGGGGCTACCGTCCTTGAAATCTCAGGATACAAATATTTTCTTATTTTATTAATAAGGGCTCCACTTTCAAATGGTTTGATAATATAGTCATTTGCCATGGCTTCCTTAAACTTATTCTCATCAAACCCTTCAATAGCACCCACAAGCATAATTACAGGTGTGTGTTTGATTGAGGGATCTGCCCTTACCTGTTTACATACATCATATCCTGAGAGTTTGGGCATAACTACATCCAGAAGCATAAGATCAGGCTTCATTGCCCTTGCCTTTATAAGGGCATCCTCTCCATTGTTCACATTGATGAGAGCAATATCCTCATTTGCGAGTGATATACCTACCGCGTGCTGAATTGTGATACTGTCATCGGCTAATAATACTGTCTTAGGCATATAATGCCCCCTTAAATAAGGTTTCAAATGGTTTCATTAACACAAAGATACACACTCTGTCAAATGTAAAAAATGTATTAACCTCTTCACCCATATCTACAATTTGATCTCTGTATAG
>JBBISZ010000078.1:0-300 GCA_037441045.1 Deltaproteobacteria bacterium
ACCCGATTTATAAACGAGGCAAGACTGCTTGCAAAACTGGACCATCCAAACATAGTTACTCTCTACAATTTTCTGGAAGAGGATCAGAAGTTCTATCTGATAATGCAGTTTGTAAAAGGGAAGACACTGGAAGATTACATCAGGGAAAAAGGCAAACTCACAATTGAAGAGGCTATAAACATCTTTTCTCAGGTATGCGATGCACTCGGATATGCTCACAACCTTGGAGTTGTACATAGAGACATAAAACCTGCAAATATAATGATAACTAAAAACGGCGATTTAAGGCTTATGGATTTT
>JBBISZ010000078.1:310-9930 GCA_037441045.1 Deltaproteobacteria bacterium
GATATCTCATGATGGACGTGTAAAGGTGATGGATTTTGGTATAGCAAAACTGACTGGCGGAACCAGACTTACAGCCACAGGTATTGCGGTCGGGACAGTCTGGTATATGTCACCCGAGCAGATCCGTGGAGCAGAACTGGATGCCAGGAGTGATCTTTATGCTCTGGGAATAACACTTTATGAGGCACTCACAGGTAGAGTACCATTCAACGCAGAGAGCGATTACGAGGTAAGAAAAAGCCATGTTGAAAAGGAGCCACCTTCTCCTCTTACCATTGACAGCAGTTTGCCAAAATCTGTAGAAACAGTGCTACTAAAGGTGCTTGCAAAGAATCCATCTGACAGATATCAGAGTGCGGCAGAGTTTAAGAAGGCCATAGAGTCAATGAGTATCGCCGCACCTGTTATCTCACCCGATATTATGTCCCAAAGTCAGATCCCGACCGAGGCAGTCACCAGAGAGAGGAGCGTTGCAATAATCATTGTCCCTATAATAATCCTTCTTCTGATACTGATTGGTGGAGCGATCTACTACTTTTTCTTCCACCAGCAGGTGCTTGCCCCAGCAGTAAATCCTCTCAAGGCAGAGCAGGTCTATATTCCATCTGGAGAATTTTTGATGGGAGACAACAAAGGGAAGGATGATGAAAAGCCGCAAAAGAAGGTTCTACTTTCAGCCTATTATATTGACAAATATGAGGTTACAAATCTTCAGTATCAGAAATGTGTGGAGGCAAAGGTATGTGGAGAGCCTCAAAAATTTCTGGTAAATCAATCACCGTCTGCTCCAGTTGTAGGGGTAAGCTATAATGATGCAAAAACATTCTGCGAGTGGGCTAAGAAGAGATTGCCCACAGAGGCTGAATGGGAGAAGGCGGCATCGCAGAGAGGTAAAAATACAGAGTATCCATGGGGAGACCAAAAACCCGACTGCAAAAGGGCAAACTTTATTGAGTGCGATCTCAAGATAAAAGAGGTTGGATCCTATATTTCTGGAGCAAGCGGATATGGAGTTATGGATATGGCGGGGAATGTGGCAGAATGGGTAGCCGACTGGTATGATAAGAATGCATATCTAACCATGAATACAACAAATCCAAAAGGTCCGATGACGGGAACCTACAGAGTTATAAGGGGAGGCTCATTCAAGAGCACAGCCTCTGATTTAAGAAAGAGCAATAGAATGTATGCAATGCCCTCTGAAAGACTTATGACGGTAGGATTTAGATGTGCCAGAAGTGAATGAATTAACACTGATCCTCAATGGAGAGTGTATTGAAACAACTGCGAGATCAGAATTAAATCTACTGATAAGAAAATCAATTGAAGAAGATGTGGAAGAGGAACTCTTGAGTAAGATTGAGCTTCTCAAAAACTTTATTGAGGCTACAGATTTTAAGTTACTCAGGGTAAACAGACCGGAGCTGGATGGAAGAATAAAATGTAGAGTAGTTATAAAAAGGACAACAGGGAATAAATTCAAGATTTATATACTTAACCAACCTTAAATTTGTTTTGACTTTTGATATTTACTTGAATATATAATATTGCATCATCAGGAGAGTGAAATGAGAAGGTTGATTCTTGCTATTCTGATTATTTTTAGTGCATATAATATCAACGCGGCCCAGAACGACCTCAATCTTGCCGGACTTTCATATTACGATTATGTAAAAAGGGCTTATGTGGGAGATAGTGAGGCTTTTTATAAACTCGCCAATGAACTTGGAACGGCAATAGCGCCCAAACTGCTTTCACCAGCATCAACACTTGGAGAGGCAGGATTTGAACTCGGGCTGGAGACATCCATAAGCCCCATTAATTCAAGTGAGTCATACTGGAAAAAGTCTGTAGAGGGTGGTAAACCATCCGATATGCTAACAATAGGTTCATTACATCTCAGAAAGGGTTTTCCTCATAGCATTGAAATAGGAACCACTGTTTCTTATATTTTCTTAAGCCAGATGTTTATCGGAGGGGTTGAGGCAAAGTGGGCAATAAATGAGGGATTTTATTACATTCCTGATCTGGCAGTAAGATTTTCCGTGAATAGACTATTTAATGCAAAAGATATGGATATGACCATCGGTGGAATAGACGGTATTATATCCAAGACATTTGGAGTTGGCGGATTTATGCAGATAACCCCATACTTTGCCTATACTTATATGGATGTCATAACTGCCAGAAGAACCATAAATGCTACACCGTGGGATTCAAGAGACAATGGTGGAAGTTCCGACTACCCGATAGATCAGTTTATATTTGATAAAAAATGGCAGCAGAACAACAGATTTACATTTGGACTCAAACTGAAGGGACACATAATAGCAGCATATTATGAGTTTTCGCTTGCACCCGATGCCGTAAATTCTCATTCATTCAAACTCGCCGCCGATTTTTAAGATTATAGTTTATAAATTGGTTTGAGTTCTTTTATACCGTAGAGATTTATATAACTCTTGAATAGACCCTCGCAAACTGAATCGAATATACATTTGTTGCAGATCGGAGATTTTGACTTGAGGACAGAGGTTTTTCTCTCTCTCCAGTTGAACCTATCTATAAAGTTCGGGTCTGTTCTACTTCTGAAAGTGGTTACAAATGTATCCAGATCCTTAAGCTCACCGATATATTTTCTCAACAGATCTCTATTTTTTAAGAGTTTTTCGGGCAGGAGACAGAAGGGTATATCTCCAAATGCCATGTGTATGCTTCCCTCTTTTTCATTAAATTCTATCAGTTTATCAATATAGTCATGTACTTCAGTAATACTTGGAATTATGTTCTTATCATGCTCTGCCTTATTTTCAGGCCTTATGAAATTAAATCTAATATCATTGATACCAAGATTCTTAAAAAACAGAACAAAATCAATCAACTCTCTGTAGTTCAGTTTATGTACGCAGCAATTGAGAGATATGCCGTGTTCAATCCTCTTTTCCGAATTGAGTTGAACGAGATTTTTTATTGCTGCTATTTTCTCAGAGAAGGAGTTTTTTCTACCATTTAAGTAATTTTCCACTTCTTCCCTGTGAGAATGAATGGAGATCATAAATCTTGTAGCACCAGCCCCAATCAATGACTTTGCAAATGATAGATCTGAAAGTCTCCTTCCGTTGGTACATATTGCTATTCTCTTGAATCCAGTCTTCCTGGCAAACTCAACTATTTTTAACACATTCGGATGAACTGTAATATCGCCACCCAGAATTCCCAGTGAACTAAAACCCTCATTCTTTGCCTTTTTTATCTCCGAGACTATCTTTTCATACTCAACGAATTTATTCTCTTCCTTTGAGACAATTCCATTTGCACAGAATATACATGCATTATTGCAAAGTTTTCCTATATTTACCTCATAATTTCGCTCGTCAGTAAAATTGATATCATCATTCTTACATTTATCATTGATTATAGATTTTCTTTTCTTTCTTCCAATTGGGACAAGTGGGATGTCTCCCCTTTTAATATAGCCGTTATAAATGCCGCTGCAGAGGGACTTTTTTGAGCAAGTATCGCATACACCTTTTACAAATCCCCTGTTGTCATACTCTGTTTTATAAAATTTTTTTTCAAAGGCTTCACTCATATAGAGGATGTTCTCCGAAAAAAGGTCTCTATTATAAAGAGAATAATCTGGAGATAGACAGAACGGAAGTCCATCGTGAAAGATTCTGTGATCGCCCGATAGTTTTTTTGCCTCTCTTATGGCAGTGGATATTGCAGTAGATGTTTCGGAAAGCGAGGGGACAACACTATCATAATTTTGCCATGCAAGACCTTTTGGCTCTATAACCGATAGTTTTATATTTTTTACTCCCGCTATTATGAGCTTTATAATCATCTCATCAACGAGTGAGATATTTTGACGTATTATCGGAATATTGATGGTCAAAGAGATATCCTTATATTTTAACAGATTTATTATTGCAAGAATTGACTCCTTTACAGCATCTCTACGGGTGGAGTTTTTATAGGTACGTGGATCAAGTCCTGTAAGTGACATATAAACATACCTGAGACCGCTCCTGTACAGTTTTTTTAAGGTTGTAGCAGATGATAGCGGTCTACCATTTGTAATAAGACCAGAGTACATTCCTTTTTTCAGTGCGTATGCCATTATCTGTTCAACACCACCTATCAGCAAAGGCTCCCCTCCCGAAAAAAGGATGACCTCAACCCCCAGTCTTTGTGCTGCATCTATTTTTTTTAATAAACCTTCTCTGGTTAGATATTTTTTATTTTTATATTCAAAGCAGTGGCAGAATATACAGTTGTTATTACACTCATAACCCCATTTTATTATTGCTTTTTTAAGCCTGTCAAAAGAGCTAAAGGTATTGTTTACCACGAGCCATGCGAACCATGCGAACCATGAGATCCGTGTGAAGCGTGTGAAGCGTGAGACGACTGAGATCCCTGAGATCCGAGAGAGGAGGTTGAACCATGAGAACCATCAGATCAATGAGCACAGTGTGATGCGTGAGATAAGTCGGAAACATCATTCCCTGTTGTGGAGGATGCTACAAGAGTTGCTGCATCAATAGGATCTGTATTATCTACGGGCACAATATCTTTATGTTGTGAGGCATCCAGTGTACCACCGAGTAGCATAAGCGAGGTGGATATTGCCAGAGATTTTCCTCTGGTAATCTTTCCTTCTTCACTGTTTAAAAAGAGTTTTGCATTTCTTTTTAACTTTGATTTTTTGTTCTGTTTCATCTGAGTCCTCTCTTCCTACTCTCTTACCCTAAATATAGACCATTTTTGAAAAATTTGCAACATTTCATTTGAAATATTATGTATTTTATTAAAAAGGTATCCTAAAATAGCCTTATTTATTTTACATTTACTGTTGTGTTCCATTGAGCCAAATATATCACCCTGTTCCATATAATTAATAATTGGACATATGCCACAGTATGGCTTGAATGCGCAGCCCTGACAGTACGGGTAGGCATCAAGGAGAGAGGCAAGTAGAATTGAGCGAGTTATAGGAGAACCCACAAGGTCAACATAAAGGTCTTTGCCTACAGAACCAAGCAAGAATAAATCTTCTCCCATCTCATACAACATCCTTGCCTCATCGCATGTAAATATCTTTCCATCATAATTATATGCCAGCTGTCCTATACCTGCACCGCACGGAGAACGGAGATCCAGAAAGTTCGGATCCCTGTCTGTAATCATCTTTATAATAAACAGTGCGGCAGTCCTCTCCTGAATCTCCACACCTTTAAGGTTTAGTTCAATCACATAATCAAGAATATCAAAGTAGAATTTCAAAAATTCATCTGTTGTGTACCCTATTTTCTCCCATGTCTTTTTTGCAAAGCCCAGAGGGTTAAGTGGTCTTACATGTATAACTTTGATACCGTGCTTTACATATTCATCAACTATCTCTTTTGCGTGTCCAAGACTCGCCCTCGTGGTGGTCATCAGGGCATCCACATGGTAAAGATTCGTATCATAGCCCCTTTTTTTATATTCACTGTTTATTCTGTTCATCCACTTTATAGTATCTCTATATGAACTGTTGCGAGAAAAAGGTCTATTCTTGTCGTGAATCTCCTGTGGACCATCCAGCGATGTACAGAATAGAACACCCCTATCGATAAGATATTTGATCTTCTTTTCATCAATTCTGCTCAAATTTGTGACGAGAGAGAAATAGATCTCCTTTCCTATATCTCTGTTCTTCTCAAGTGCATATTCAATAATAGTCTTTATTCTGTCAAAATTTAAGAGGGGCTCACCTCCCTGAAACTCTATAGTTATCTGCTGACTTGTGCTATCAAAAATGGTATCCACAACCTTTCTCGCAGTCTCCTCTGTCATATCAAACCCCTTCTTGCTTTCATCTCTCCTTGAGGCATGACAATATAGACACTGCTGATTACATCTAAGGGTGGGTATTACAATATGCAGGTTTGGTCCCGAGTTTAAGAAGCTTAGTTTCTTTTTTATTCTCTCAATCTGTTTTTCTCTATCCATTTTGCCAGGGAAGAGATTCTTCTCCAGTAGCGCCTTTCCAAGTGGTGAATCTGGCTTTACTTCATTTCTTAACAATTTATAAAATTCGCCCGAAGATATTGTATAAAAATTGCCTGCATCGTTGGTAAGGACAAAAATCTCTCCTGTATCATAAAAATAGGGAAAGCCTTCTTGGACTTTATATTGTTTTAATAGGGAATTATTTGGTATTTTTATCTTCATCTTCTCTTTTCCTCAATGGTAAAAAGTAAAACCATATTTTCAAAATGGAGAACTTCCTCTTCGGAATATTTTTCAGGGAGTTCAACGATTATATCTGATTTTACCCTTTTTATCTTTGCCTCTTTTTCTCCTGTAAACTCCATAAAAGCATTCTTCACCGCCCCCGCTGTGTACAATCTACTATCAAAAGTAAGTTTCATATCTCTATCCCTCAAAAAATAGTATAAATAAATGGTGCCGCTGAGGTCTGTCCCAGAATAATTATTGCCGCTGTTAACAGCAAAATTATTACTATGGGAAGAAGCCACCATTTTTTTCTCTCTCTCAAAAAAACAAAAAGCTCTTTAAGCGTATGTAGATAGCCTCTCTTCATAGAAATGTTATTCTAAATCAAGATAAAAACAAATACAATATTTTTTTATTGCCTGTGGTTTCAATTTTAAAGTGTCATACTTAATTCCAAATTTAAAATGTCACATTTATAAAGTATTCCTTGAATGTTACATAATCCTTCAAGGAGGCAAAAAAAATTATGAGTATCTATGTCTTGGAGATTGATATGAAAAGATTTGAGATCTTGCAAAAGGTTATTAATGGTTTATTTCATTAAAATCAGCATCAGAACTTCTAAACTTAGGCTATAGACATATAATATATTATACAAAAGTAGGTGTGAACCTATGAAAAAGAAGAGGTACAAACCATCTCCAGATCATCCATGGGAAAGATCCTTAAATCTAAGGAATGTGACATTTCAAAGTAGTAATAAAGTGTGACTTGACATTAGTAATAACATATTTTTTTATTGCCAAAAACCAATTAAGAAATACAATGATATCATTCTTGTATGATGGAGGTGCAGGATGAAAAACATATATATCCTTCTTTTTGTAATTTTATCTCTAATGATAACCGGTTGTGACAGTTCGGACGATACAGTTCAGGATACTGGGGTATCGACAGAGGCAACTGAAAAATACTTTGGATTTGCAGACAAAAAATCAGTTACTTATGAAGGTACTCAGACCATAAACGATAATACAGCCCCTGTTTCATTTGATGTTTTTATAGAAGTTGATGAACTTACATTCTCAAAAAAGACCTTTAAGGTTACATGGAAATCCTCAATCGGGATCCCTTTTGAGGAGTGGTATGAGATAAAAGATGCATCGGTCTATAAGATTGCACAGAAATATACAGAAAACTCGCAGGAGAAAAACATAATATTCAAAAATCCGGTACTTTTTGGAACCAATCCATTGAAGGATGGAGACCATCTCAAAACAGAGACAGATGGAGAGACCTATACATACATCATCAGCAATTTCAACTACAAGACCTTAAATAATGATTTTGGTTCGGTAAAGAGAATTATCGCACAGGAAGGTTCAGCCTCAAACGAATATTACTTAAAAGAGAATGAAGGCTTTGTGGGATTTAAGTTTAATAATCACCCGGGTCTATACACCATTGAGGTAGAGTTAAAAAAATAGTCTATGGCTAAAAAGTTTGATATCCTGATAGTAGGAGGGGGCGTCGCAGGTCTGACACTGGCGTTGAGACTCAATAATAGGTTCAAAATAGCTGTTGTTTGCAAGGGGGCACTTTTTGACTCCGCGTCTGCTGTCGCTCAGGGCGGAATTGCAGCGGTTTTTGACAGAGAGGACTCATTTGAGGAGCATATTAATGACACATTACGAACAGGGGAAGGACTCTCAAACATTGAAGTAGTAAAACTCTGTATTCAGAGAGGTCCCGATCTCATAAAATGGCTCGAATCTCTTGGGGCTGAGTTTTCAAGAAAGGAGAACTCAAACGAGTTTGATCTTGGACTTGAGGGTGGACACTCTCACAGAAGGATTGTCCATGCAAAGGACATTTCAGGTAGAGAGGTCATAAGGGTTCTATCGGAGGAGATCAAAAGACGAGAGAATATCTCTATTTTTGAAAACCATTTTGCAATAGATATCATCTCTGCTGCAAGACTTAATATCTCAAAACAGAACAGAGCCCTTGGTGCATATATTCTGGATTTAACTACCAACGAGGTAAAAACATTCTTTGCAGACAGTGTTGTGCTTGCAACTGGTGGGGCTGGTAAGACATATCTTTATACCTCAAATCCGGACATATCAACAGGAGACGGAATTGCAATGGCTTATAGAGCCGGTGCAATCATAGAAAATCTCGAATTTGTTCAGTTCCATCCGACCTGCCTGTATCATCCAGAGGCAAAATCCTTCCTGATTTCTGAGGCATTAAGGGGAGAAGGTGGAAGATTGTTGAGGCCTGATGGTTCGCCTTTTATGCATATCTATCATGTGAAGAAGGAGTTAGCCCCCAGAGATATTGTGGCTCGCTCAATAGACTTTGAAATGAAAAAGAATGGATTTGATTATGTTTTACTGGATATGACACATCTGAGTGCAAACTTCCTTAAAAAGAGATTTCCTTTAATATATCAAAAATGTTTGACTTTCGGAATTGATATGGCAACAAGACCCATCCCCGTTGTACCAGCAGCACATTATTTCTGCGGAGGTGTAAAGGTGGATATCAATGGCAGAACAAATATCCACTCTCTCTTTGCCATTGGTGAGGTGTCTTCCACTGGACTGCACGGGGCAAATAGACTCGCTTCAAACTCTTTACTTGAAGGTCTCGTGTTTGGAAATCAGGTTGCAGAATATCTTAATTTCAACAGGCCAGATAAGATATCTCCGGGAAAAGTTCCAGAGTGGGATTATGGTGATGCATCGGAACCGGATGAAGCGGTAGTAGTAAGTCAAAACTGGGACGAGATAAGAAGATTTATGTGGAACTATGTAGGAATTGTTCGTTCGGACAAGAGACTCAGAAGGGCTATGAGAAGAATAAGGTTGCTTTCTCACGAGATCAATGAATATTACTGGAATTTTAGAATTACAAAGGATCTGCTTGAACTTAGAAATATTGCACTGGTCGCCGAGCTCGTTATTAGATTTGCTGCCTCTAGAAAGGAGAGTAGAGGTCTCCATTATACTATAGACTATCCTGACAGAAACGATAAATACAAAAAGCCTACAATCCTGAAGAGAAAAATCTAATATAAAAAAGGAATCTAATACAGACAATACAGACAAATATAGATAAACTTCATTGGCAGTTCAAATATCCAGAAAAAGAAGGTGATTAATCAGCAATTTCTTTTAGATAAAATACCAGAAATCTACTTCTCAGCCGTATAAATAAGGAGGAATCAACACACATATATCAGGATCAAAATCCGTATAAAATGATTAATTAATATGGAAAAGTTATGATGAATATATTTATCATAATCTATTCGGTTTTACATCTGTCCAGGATAAATTTTGCAAAGAATCCTTTGAATTTAATTTTTCATTTAGTCTTTAACTGAT
>JBBISZ010000079.1:0-4633 GCA_037441045.1 Deltaproteobacteria bacterium
GAAGTTTTGTGTATGCAAAAGTTTAGGATGTTTAGTGCCACCCTGAGGGTGGTATTTTTTTAAAGGAGGTGCAATTTGTCATCTCGCAATAATGCAGAATTACAGAAACAAAATCAGAAGACTCTTGCCGAAGAGATTGAAGAGCTTACAGGTATAAATGTATTAAAATGTTATCAGTGCGGGAAATGTTCTGCGGGATGTCCTGTAAGAATTTTTATGAAGGTCTCTCCAAACAGGGTGGAAAGGATTGTGCAGATCGGTCTGGATGAAGAGGCTCTCAAATCGGAGACAATCTGGATGTGTGCTGGCTGTCTGACCTGTTCAACTCGTTGTCCCCAGAATTTTGATCTTGCCAGATTTATGGATGTCTTAAAAGAGATTGCAATTAAAAAGGGTGTGATAACCAAAAAGGATGTTATGAAATTTCATAAGGCTTTCTTAAAGCAGATTGAGGCAAACGGCAGGGCTTTTGAATTTGGACTTATTAGAGACTATAAACTTTCTACTTTTAATCTATTTCAGGATATGGATATTGCCCCCGAGATGTTTTTTAGGGGGAAAATAAAACTTATGCCTCACAGGATTAAGAATAGAGAGGCTATAAAGAAGATTTTTAATAAGGCAAATAAGGAGTAAGAAATGGATATCGGATATTACCCCGGTTGTTCACTTACAGGTACGGCAAGGGAGTATGATCAGTCCATAAGGAAGGTATTATCTGAACTTGGTATAAATCTAATTGAGATTGAAGACTGGTCCTGTTGTGGTGCGACATCTGCTCATGCAACCAATCATCTCCTCTCTGTTGCGCTACCTCTCAGGAATTTCAATCTTGCCGCAAAGCAGGGAATAAAAGAAATATTTATACCCTGTGCCGCCTGTTATAATAGATTTGTGGTAGCAAAGCGTGATGTTGAACAGAATTCACAGTTGAAAAAAGAGGTTGAGGAGATTCTTGAGGAAGAGGTTGTAACAAATTTCAACATTGTAAATATGGTTCAGATCTTTAAGATGATAGGAAAGGACAACATTCTCGCAAGGAGACAGAAAGAGCTCTCTGGTTTAAAGGTTGCTGCATATTACGGTTGTCTGCTTTTGAGACCTCCTTCGGCGGTAAATTTTGATGATGCAGAGGAACCTTCCTCTATGGAAGAGATCATCAAGTTTACCGGGGCAGAGCCTATTAACTGGAATTTCAAAACTGAATGTTGTGGAGCCTCGCATTCTATTACCAATACAAACGTAGTACTGAATCTCTCAAAACGAATTATTGATGATGCTCTTGAGATGGGCGCAGAGGCAATTGTAGTCGCCTGTCCGATGTGTCATTCAAATCTGGATATGAGGCAGAGGAATATGTCAAAGATTGATAGTGGACATAAGAATATGCCGATACTTTATCTCCCTGAACTTGTGGGATTATCTCTGGGGCTCGATAAAGAATCTCTGGGACTGAATCTCCATTTTATAGATACCGATCCACTTCTCTCTCGTTTTTCAATGGCGATTGTAGCAAAGGAGTAGAATTATGATGAGAATAGGTGTTTTCGTCTGTCATTGCGGTGAAAATATAGGAAAGACTGTTGATTGTCCGGCTGTCGCAAAAGAGGTCATCAAGTTCCCGAATGTAGTATATGCTATTGATTACAAATATATGTGTTCAGATCCTGGACAGAATATGATAAAACAGGCAATTACAGAGCATAAACTCAACGCAGTGGTCGTTGCATCATGCTCACCCCATATGCATGAGAAGACCTTCAGGAAGGCGTGCAGCGCAGCAGGACTCAATCCGTACATGTGTGAGATCGCCAATATAAGAGAGCACTGTTCATGGGTTCACGATAATATTGAAGAGGCGACAAAAAAGGCTATTGATCTTATCAGAATGACGGTTGAGAGAGTAAAGTTTAATGCACCTCTTGCAGAGATAAAAGTACCGATAACAAAGAAGGCGCTTGTAATTGGTGGAGGCATTTCAGGTATTCAGGCGGCTCTTGATATAGCCGGTGCTGGATTTAAGGTAATTCTTGTGGAGAAGGAGCCCTCAATCGGTGGTCATATGAGTCAACTCTCAGAGACATTTCCTACACTGGACTGCTCTCAGTGTATTCTGACACCCAGAATGGTGGAGGCCTATCAACATCCAAACATCAAACTTTATACATATTCAGAAGTAGAAAATGTAGATGGATTTATCGGTAATTTCAAGGTTACCATTAGAAAAAAGGCGAGATCAGTAAGAGAGGATTTGTGTACAGGCTGTGGTTTATGTGTTCAGAAATGTCCAATAAAGAAGGCACCATCTGAGTTTGATGAAGGGCTTTCTAATCGTCCTGCTATTTATGTCCCATTTCCCCAGGCTGTTCCAAACATACCGGTAATTGATCGAACAGTCTGTACATATTTTAAGACCGGGAAATGCCAGATGTGTAAGAAGGTTTGTGGAAGAGAGGCTATTGATTTTGAACAGAAAGATCAATTGATTACCGAGGATGTCGGGGCAATCATTGTCGCAACAGGTTATAAGTTGTACAAGATCAATAAAAAGGATTCAGATTCAACTGTAAAAGGTTATGGCGAATATGGGTATGGTAAATATAGGGATGTCATTGATGGGCTACAGTTTGAGAGACTTGCGAGTGCCTCTGGTCCAACAGCGGGAGAGATACTGAGGCCATCAGACAGGAAGCAGCCAAAGAAGGTTGTATTTATTCAGTGTGTTGGTTCGAGAGATGAATCCAAAGGATTTTCTTACTGCAGTAAGATCTGTTGTATGTATACAGCCAAACATGCAATGTTATATAAACACAAAGTACATGATGGCGAGGCTTATGTGTTTTATATGGATATCCGTTCGGGCGGTAAGGGTTATGATGAATTTGTAAGAAGGGCAATTGAGGAGGATCATGTAAAATATATTAGAGGAAGGGTCTCAAGGGTCTACGAAAAGAATGGTAAATATATTGTAAAAGGAGAGGATACTTTATCGAGTGTTCCTATTGAGATTGAGGCAGATATGGTTGTCCTTGCTACAGCGATGGTTGCTCAGCCCGAGGCGAGTAAACTTGCTCAAACACTTGGGATTCCCTATGATAAATATGGTTTTTATGCAGAAGTTCATCCAAAACTCAGGCCTGTTGAATCGTCCAGTGGTGGAATCTTTCTTGCAGGTGCGTGTCAGTCTCCGAGAGATATCCCTGAGTCTGTAGCAATGGCCTCTGCGGCAGCGAGCAAGGCCCTTGTCCTGTTTGGGAATGAGATGCTCGAGCGAGAACCTGTAGTTGCAAAGGTAAACGAAAATACATGTGTGGGATGCTTTTATTGCAAAAAGGTGTGCGCATATAATGCAATTGACCTTAAGGAGATACGAGATAAAAAAGGTAATCTCATAAAAGTTGTTGCGAGCGTAAATACAGGTCTTTGTCAGGGATGTGGAACCTGTAATGCCACCTGTCCATCAAAGTCAATTGAGCTTATAGGCTTTAATGATGAGCAGATTTTCTATCAAATAAAGGCTTTATAAGAGAGGTGAGTATAATGGCTGATAGTAATTTTGAACCTAAAATTGTGGCTTTTGTATGTAACTGGTGCACCTATACTCGTGCTCATCTGGCTGGTACCTCCAGAATGAAATATCAATCAAATGTGAGGATGATAAGACTGCCGTGTACAGGCAGGATTGACCCGATGTTTATTGTCAAGGCATTTGAAAGCGGGGCAGATGGAGTACTTATATCAGGTTGCCATCCAGGTGACTGTCATTATACAGCAGGAAATTTTCATGCCAGAAGAAGATGGATTCTTTTTAGACAGCTTTTGAAATTTGTAGGTATTGATGAGACAAGGGTCTTCTTTTCTTGGGTATCTGCATCTGAGGGGAAAAAGTGGGTGGATGTGATAAATGAGGTTACAGATACAGTAAGGAATAAAGGTCCGTTTAACAATTATCACAAATTAAATAAGGAGTTTACATTAAATGTCTGATCTATTAACAGTTGTCAGAGGTGTTTTTGAGAGGAAACTCGCTGATGTTGTTGTGGGATATACCAGAGCTACATCGGAAAAGCGAACAAGACCAATTATAATTAAATCTGTGGATGAGGCAGGGAGGCTTGTAGTTGACTCTTCCTGTCTTAATAATCTTGCAACATATCTGACCAGAAAAGAACTAAAAGGGAAAAGAGTTGCAATTGTTGCTAAAGGTTGTGATATACGAGCAATTATTCAGTTGATATCAGAGAGTCAGATAAAGAGGGAGAATGTTTATATTATTGGTGTAAAATGTACAGGGGTTAAGAGGGGTTTTGATGAGGAGGATGTGAAAAAGATTGCTGAAAAGTGCTTAAATTGTAAGGTTAAGACACCTCATCTTTATGATGAAATCGTAGACATGAAGGATGATGGTCTTTCTGGAGAGGATGAGAAGGCATTATTCATTGCAAAGATGGAGTCGATGAGTGCTGAGGAGAGATTTGCGTTCTGGGAAGAGCAATTTGAAAAGTGTATAAAATGCTATGCATGCAGGCAGGCATGTCCTCTCTGTTATTGTGAGAGATGTATTGCAGATAAATCAATGCCAAGATGGATAGAGACGAGTGCTACAGAGAGAGGAAATTTTGCATGGAATATT
>JBBISZ010000079.1:4660-9912 GCA_037441045.1 Deltaproteobacteria bacterium
GTTGCATCGGTTGTAATGAGTGTGAGAGGGTCTGTCCTGCCGGCATACCGCTTTCGTTGCTCAACAGGAAGATGGCGATGGTTGCAAAAGAGGAGTTTGGCTATGAGTCGGGTATGAATCCAGATTCTCCAACTCTGATAGGGACATATGATCTGAAGGATAAAGAAGATTTTATTAAATAAATGGAGTTTAAGATGGAAGAATTAATGATTTCCTCTGAAAATTTGGCAAAGCTGGTAGATAGTTTTTTGAAGGAAGGCATGGATGTTTTTGTTCCCGATAGTAATAGATTTGGTAAAATTAATAGTTCTGACAAATTGGTTCTTGATCCATCTATGAAGCCTACTGATATATCTGCAAAAGGTGTTGTATTCCCCAAAGTAGATCCAATTTTCCATTATAAAAAAGATAAAGAAAAGGTAGAGATATTTGAGACAGAACCTGGCAATAAACAGATTGTATTTGGACTTAAACCCTGTGATGCTGCCTCTTTTAAGGTTATAGAGAAGGTGTTTAACTGGGATTACAAAGATGAATTTTTCAACAGGAGAATGCAAAACACGATAATATTTGGACTTGCCTGTACATATTCTGATGAATACTGTTTTTGTACCTCCTGTGGGTTGAGTCCTGTATCTTATGAAGGTTCAGATCTCTTTCTGGTTCGTTTGTCGGAAAAAGAGTATTCTGTAATGGTTGTAACGGAGAAGGGGAAAGAGGTTATTTCAAAATATAAAGACCTCTTTAGTTCTGCAAATGCTCAGAAAAAAACAGAGGTAATTAATTCCATTAAAGCGCCTGAGAAAAAATTTGATTCAAAGAAGGTAAAGGATTGGCTTGATAAGAACTTTGAAACTGACTTTTTCAACCCCACAGGAGAGATCTGTCTGGGTTGTGGGCAATGTGCCTTTGTCTGTCCAACCTGTCATTGTTTTGACATTGTAGATGAAGATTATGAATATGGGAAGGGCAGGAGGATGAAAAACTGGGACGCCTGTCAATTTTATCATTTTACGCTGCATGCGTCAGGTCACAATCCTCGAGATAATCAGGCAAAGAGGTATCGTCAGAGGGTAAGTCATAAATTTAAATATTATATAGACAGATTTGGAGCGATCCTCTGTACCGGGTGCGGCAGATGCTCAAGGGGCTGTCCTGTGGGGATAGATATTGGAGGGATTGTTTCTCAGATTGAAAATCTTAAATAGAGGTGTATGAGATGAATAATATTTACAAACCTTATCTGATGGAGATCAAGGAGATTATTGATGAGACCTCTGATACAAGGACACTGAGACTCCAGTTCAGATCAGAGGAGGATAAGAAAAAGTTTAGCTTTAAGGCAGGTCAGTTTGCTGAATATTCTGTTTTTGGAGAGGGAGAATGCACATTCTGTATTGCCTCACCGCCCACAAGAATGGATTTTATTGAATGCTCTTTTAAGCAGGTGGGTAAAGTAACCAACGCCCTCAGAAGACTGAATGTGGGAGATACAATAGGGTTTAGAGGTCCTTATGGTAACTGGTTTCCCGTTGAGGAGATGAAGGGTAAAAATATTGTGTTTATTGCCGGCGGAATTGGTCTTGCACCTGTCAGATCAGTCATTTTGAATGTTCTGGATAGAAGAACTGAGTTTGGAGATATTACTATTGTTTATGGTGCAAGGACAGTTCAAGACCTTGTTTATAAGAGAGAACTCAACAAGTGGCAGGAGAGAAAGGATGTAAAGACTGTTGTTACAGTAGATCCGGGTGGAGAGACCTCTGATTGGAAGGGTGAAATAGGCTTTGTTCCGACAATCGTTGAAAAGACAGCACCATCCAGCAAAAATGCTGTGGCAATAATATGTGGCCCTCCTATTATGATTAAGTTTACATTGCCAGTAATGATGAAACTGGGTTTTGAGGAAAAGAATATTATTACCACTCTTGAAAACCGTATGAAATGTGGTCTTGGAAAGTGTGGTAGATGTAATATTGGAAATATTTATGTCTGTAAAGATGGTCCAGTTTTTACATATTTCCAGTTGAAGGTATTACCGCAGGAATATTAACATAGTATAAATGCAGGGAGTTTTTAATTATTAACCATTTTTAAGGAGAGATGAATTATGAATGACAAGAAGACTATTCTAATCATTGATGATGATGCCGATCTGGTAGAGATCATAAGGACAGTTCTCGAGCAGAACGGCTACACTGTTCTATCGGCAAGCAATGGAACAGAGGGGCTTACCAAAGTGGAAACTCAGAGGCCTGATCTTATTATCCTTGATGTGATGATGGATACGGTTACAGAGGGTTTTCAGGTAAGTTATAAGCTGAAGAACAATCCGGCACTAAAGAACATTCCGATTCTTATGCTTACTTCAGTCTCACAGCACACTGGATACAAATTTTCTAAGGAAAGGGATGGAGATTTTATTGCTGCTGATGAATTTTGTGAAAAGCCTATCCAGCCAAAGGACCTGCTTCAAAAGGTTCAAAAGCTTTTGAAAAAGTGAAAAGGAGGAAATATGCAGGGATATTTTTTGACATTAGACGACATAAAAAAGCTTGTTGAGGATCTGAAGAAGTCTTATAAAGTAGTTGCACCTGTTAAAAAAGAGACAAGATATGATTTTGCAGAGATTGAAAAATTTGAGGATATTCAGTTTGGATATGATACTACCATACTTCCACCAAAGAAATTCTTGACTCCACCGCTTGAAACACTCTTAAAATTTAAGAGAAGCAAGAATGAGGCAGAACCGGTATTTGATAATACCCCTATAGCACTTTTTGGCCTTCATCCATGCGATATCAAGGCTATTAAACATCTTGATCAGGCATTTTCAGAGAATAATAATTACGACAGGCATTACCTCAATAAGAGGGAGAAGAGTCTGATTATAGGTCTTGAATGCCAGCCCTATGATTATTGCTTCTGCTCAAGCGTAGGTTCAACTTCTGCAAAAGATGGCTTTGATATTATGCTGGTACCAGTCGACAATGGCTATCTTGCAGAAATCGGTACCGAAAAGGGCGAAGGTATTGTCAGGAAGTTGGGAGCAAAGAAGGCAGAGGATTCGGCTTTTAAGAAGGCAGAGGGTTTCAGGAAGGAAAAGGAAAAGAAGATAGTAAGAAAGTTTCATAAAGTAGATGCAACCACTGTCAAAGACCTCCTTCAGAAGAGCTGGGATCACAAACACTGGAAGGAGCTCGAAGAGAGATGCCTTGCCTGTGGATCCTGTAATCTGGTATGTCCAACCTGCTTCTGCTTTGATGTTCAGGATGAAGTTGATTTAACACTGGATAACGGCGAGCGAAAGAGGATCTGGGATGGTTGTATGCTTGTGGATTTTGCCAAAGTCGGTTCTGGAGAGAATTTCCGTGAACACAGAAGCCAGAGAATCAGACACAGAATGAATAGAAAATTGAACTATCTCCATGATAGGTTCAGTTCTCCTACATGTGTGGGTTGTGGAAGATGTGTAAGAGCCTGCACAGTAAAAATTGATCCTGTAGAGATTGTAAACGAACTTTCAAAATAAGGAGGAAGATATGGTAGTAAATCCAATGGAAAAGAGCCTTTATCTTCCAAAGCTGGCGAAGATGACCAAAAAAGAGAGATTCACAGAAAAAGAGATGTTTTTTGAATTCAGATTTGATGATAACTCCAATTTGAATCATAGACCTGGCCAGTTTGTGGAATTATCCATTTATGGAATAGGTGAGGCTCCAATATCAATAAGTTCTAGTCCGACCCAGCAGGGTTATTTTGAACTCTGTGTAAGATCTGTAGGTAGAGTAACCAACTACCTTCACAACATGGATGTGGGTTCATATGTGGGTATCAGAGGACCTTTTGGAAATGGATTCCCATTTGAAAAATTTAAGGGACACGATATGCTGTTTATATGTGGTGGTCTGGGTGTAGCCCCATTGAGATCGCTCATCAATTATACTCTCGATAGAACAAAGAGAGGAGATTTTGGTAAGGTCTATATACTATACGGTTGCAAAAATAATCAGGAATGGCTCTATCAGAAAGAGGTTGAAGAGTGGCAGAGAAGGGCAGATGTGGAGACATATCTTACAGTTGATAAGTGCACAGATTCAAACTGGAAGGGGAATGTAGGTGTTATTACCACATTAATTCCAAAAACGAATTTTGATGTTAATAAGACTATTGCAGTAATTTGTGGTCCTCCTATAATGTACAAGTTTGTGGTTCTCGAATTAAAAAACAGGAATTTTAAGGAAGAGAATATTTATATGTCTCTGGAAAGAAAGATGAAGTGTGGAGTAGGGAAGTGTGGCCATTGTCAGATAAACAATGTTTATGTCTGTCAATCAGGTCCTGTGTTTGATTTACCAACAGTTAGAAAACTACAGGAGGCAATATGAAACCAAGAGTAGCATTTTTTGATTTTGCAAGTTGTGAAGGATGCCAGCTGGCGGTGATTAATCTTGAAAATGAACTTCTGGACCTTGTTGGGCATATTGATATAGTCAATTTTAGAGAGGCAATGACTGAGGCTTCAGATGATTACGATATAGCATTTATCGAAGGTTCTGTTACAAGAGAGTATGACATTCCACGGCTCAAAAAGATAAGAGAGATAGCCAAGATTGTGGTACCGATAGGTGCATGTGCCTGTACAGGAGGTGTAAATTTTAGAAAGAATTTCTATGAGCTTGGAGAAATTCGTAAATATGTCTATGGAGATAGTGCCAAATATTTTGATACATTTGCAACCAGACCCGTAAAAGCAGTAATACCGGTTGATTATGAAATCCCTGGTTGCCCTATCAACGGGAATGAATTTTTGAGCGTTGTAAAGAGTCTCCTTATAGGAAAGAAGCCAGAGATACCTAATCATCCAGTCTGTGTTGAATGCAAACTGGCTGGCAATGTGTGTATGTATGATAAAGGTGAAGTCTGTTTGGGACCTGTAACCAGGGCTGGATGTGGTGCATGGTGTCCTTTCAATGGAAGTGGTTGCGAAGGGTGCCGTGGGCTTGTGGATGAACCCAATAAGAATTCTGAAAAAGAGGTTCTTACAAAGGCAGGACTCTCAGTTGAGGATGCCGTTCAAAAATTCAGAATCTTTGCAGGTTATTTTGAGGAGGTGAAAAAATGAGTACCAATATGAATATAGGTGTACATTATCTAACAAGAGTAGAGGGGCACGGAAATATTATAGTAGATATTAAGGATGGGAAGATTGAACAGTGTAAATGGGAAGTTATAGAGGCGCCCAGATTTTT
>JBBISZ010000080.1:0-9906 GCA_037441045.1 Deltaproteobacteria bacterium
TTTACTTAAATTTGTTATATCTTTGTAGTAGTAACATAAACAAAAAATTTATAATATGTGATTATACCTTTAGATTTCTATCTAAAATTATTATTAATTATATTCAATCTTTATAAAGTTCCTTTATTTTTTCAAGCATTATACGGACATTTTCAATGCCAATACTCCTTGTCTCTTCGTAATGATCTCCCGGGGCACTGTCCATATATGGATTTGCCTCATTCAATTTAAAATCATATTCGGGAACAAGATAGCCTAATGAATCATTCCCAAGAATGGATAGCATCTTTACTCTACCCTTCATAATATCCCTGATATAAGGACCTTCGGGTGCAGATTTTATATCAGGTGGATACTGATTTTCTTCTGAAATTATCTTATGCCCAAAAGAATATTCATAAGGTTCTTTATAGCCACCCACAGCGAGCTCAGGGAAAAGTTCACCTGGTATAAAGAGAATTGTAATATCTCCTATATCAAGTCTCGATACCTCTGTCTCTATTTCAATATTATCAATCCAGTTCTCTTTTGAAGGATCAATCTTCCATTTTGGTCTGTCTCTAAAAAGCCCCAGATCAAACATTATCCAGAACCATTTATTTTCAAGAGGTGTCCTATACACTATCTGTTTGTAATTGAGACTAATATCATAAAGATATTCTGCATTATTTAATAAATCATACGCCTTCCTTGCAATATTATAACCTACCTGCTGGATATTTTTATAAGATTCTCTGTGCTCTATCTTGTTCCCATAATCATCATACATATCCATATCAAGCGTAGTTATCATTCCTCCCTGAGCCCCCTGCATAAAGACAGCGATTCCACCAGATGGCGGAATATCTTCAGGAGTTCCGCTTATACCCTTTTCTATTGCCTCCCTCAAATAATGCACATAATCTGAACTTACATAATTAGTAATACCTCCAAGAGTTTCAGGATGTGCGCCCCAATTAATCAGTGTAGCAATTCTTTCACCTTTTAAGTTTTCAAACGCTACAACCGACATATTGTCATCAATTATAAATGGATCCCTTACATCGTTTGCAATCTGATCTATGCCTACTCTTCTCGTAATAGTTTTTATCCTCGCCTCCTGCATTGAGACCGCAGCCTGAATCGTACCATCTACAATTTTGTTTGAAATCTCTTTTATATAATTATCATTTGCCCCGGATTGTTCAGTTATACCGCTGAATGGATTATCGGGTCCCCACATCCCCATTGTATCAATGCTGGCATGTGTATGTGTTGAAGAAATGTTTATAGAATCAAAACCTATAGCCGGTGCCTTTTTCTTAATTATTGATCTTATTCGGTCTATATCACTCTTAAAAAATCCAATATAGTCAATATAAATCAATGCAGCAGTTATATCATTTTTTCTCAAGACAATAATCCTTGCCCAGATATCATCATGAACTCCCTGCATGGGTGTACTTGAATTATATCCCGCAACCCAGTAACCATCAAAAATCCCATTATTTTCCGAGCCATCCGCATCAGGTCCCTTATATTCAGGATCTCCCGGACATATTCTGTCTGTCCCGCAATCGTAAAAAAAATCAGTCTTCCATTTGCTTGAAAGTTCTTTCCATTTATTATTATTTATATAACCACATCTTCCTGGGCCATCCAGTTCAGGACAATATTCTCTATCGTTAAATAATTCAGACTTTACTATCTCATACTTCTCCGGTGTTAGTTTTACAGCAATAGCCCCAACACAAATAACATCCCTCTCGGTAGCATTGCAATTTGATACAGGACCTGTACTGATATCCGTTGATACTTCATCCAGAATATATGTATCAGAAGAGACATCGCTACTACTATAAATAATCTCATTTTTATCAATACAAAAAACAAGAGATATCATGATTATTGGTATTATTATAAAATATTTCATAAAGTCCTCCACGACATTTGCAATATACACAAAATGATACTAAGTAGCAATTTATTTTTATTCTCTATTTTTTCCCGAGAATTAGAAATACCTGATTTCTGTTCTCAATGTTCAGACAGGCATTAAGAGAAGGGGCATCAAGAGCAAGATTTATTGACTCTTTTGTAAGTCTTTTCCCCGGATGGTTTTTACTAACTATAGCATTTGCTATTCTTGTTGCCTCACTAATCAACTCTTCTTTTTGTACAATTTTTGAGAGAAATCCAAGTGATAAGGCTGTTTCTGCACTCATCCATTCACCGGTCAACAAAAATTCATATGCCCTGCCTGCACCTATGAGCCTTGGCAGAAAATATGAACTTGCCATATCTGCCCCTCCCAGCCCGATATTCAGGTATGCAGCACAAAATCTTGCATCGCTTGTTGCAATCCTTATATCCGATGCCATAGCCATAGAAAAGCCAAGGCCTGCTGCACTACCATGTATGGCTGCAATAATTGGCTGGGGTATATTTCTCATTGAGAGTAAGAGTCTTGAAAGTCTCACCTGTGTGTTGTACATATCTGAGGGCTTCATCTTAAATATATCAGGACCAAATGTCTTCATATCCAATCCCGCACAAAAACCTCTGCATTCTCCTCCACTAAGAATAAGCACTACCAGATCATCTCGATACAAAAGTTCACTAAATAACTCTTCAAGTTCTGTCAGCATTTCAAGATCTACTGCATTATATGATTCTTTTCTATTTAGAGTAAGATAACCAACATTTCCTTCCTGTTTGAAAATAATAGTATTCATACAAATCTCCTATCTCAATGTAGCATTTGTATAATAAAAAATAGCAAATGTGGCAAGCCAGTGTTCTCCACCATAACCTGATTTGTTCAAATAATATTCAGCAACTCCACAATTTCTCTCGATCATTTTCTCAAGTACGAATCTTCTCTCATCATCCTCATTAATGGCAGAGAGTATACCTGTAATTGCAGATGCGCGTTGATAATATAATCCTATCAGGTGTCCGATACGAGGATCCGTGGGATCTATTATACCAACTGGATGAAGTGTTTCGTCTTCCAATTTTTCGATTTTGATAAATTCTTTAAACCAGTTTTGAAATTGATCCTTAAAAAGGATTCTGCGCATCAATTCAGCCTCAACAAGACACGGAGATATAAAATCCTCTCCCGATGGTTCATAGTTGATAGGACAATCTCTATCCCCAAAATAAAACATGGTAGCAATTTTTATTAACTCATTTTTTTTATCAATCTGTTCAGTTGCAACAAGATAATCATATAAATGAATCATAGAAAACGCCGTATTCTGATGGGTACCCTCTCTTATTGGTCTGGATAGCTTTCTTAAATAATCAATAAATTTATCACATATGAATTTTGCAAATGGATCAACATTCTTATATAACGTCCTCAATTCAGGTATCTGAGATTTTTTTAGCTCTGTTGCAAGTCTCAAAAGCCAGCCCCAACCATAAGGTCTTTCAAACAGATTATTTCTTTTCATGGCAAGAAATAACATCTCTAATTGCATATTATCGTTTGATAAATGATTTGATAAAGCATTTATTATTTGCCCTTTCTCTTTTATATCGGGATACTTGTTCAAAATTCTAACCATTGCCCAGTGACCATGTACTGCAGAATGCCAGTCAAAGCATCCAAAAAACGCAGGGGTATTTTCTCTAATAGTCTTAAGATCTTCATACGATTCATAAACATAATTTGGCTTATTTGGATATTCTTTATCTATGCAATTAAGAGATAGTTGTATATATTTAGACGCCCTATCTTTATCAAAGGGTGGACACTTCGATAATTCTACGCCATTAATAAAAAATTGTGTTTGAAATTTCTTTTTGTGTCCCTCTTTTGATTTTTCGATTTTGTTATCTATTCTATATAAATAGAGTGTTAATAGAGAAAGAACAAAGGCTATAAATATAAAGATAATATTCTTGATTTTGATATTCATAATAACCTTCCTGCGGTAGATATTTAATAAAATAATTAGATAAAAGCAAATTAAAATAATCCCTCTATACTCTCTTCATATTTATAATACTTCATCTGATTATAAATTGTGAAATCGATGAGTTGATAGATTAAACAATTAAACTATTATAGAAAAAGCCAGAATGAAAAATCCTTGACAATTAAGTAGAATTTTCATAACTTTACTTATGGATGAGGGATTAACTCAGTGGTAGAGTGTCAGCTTCCCAAGCTGAAGGTCGCGGGTTCAAATCCCGTATCCCTCTCCATCCTGTATAAGTAATAATAATTAACAATTATTTCTTGATGTCTGAAACAGAGAATGAAATAATTCTCTTTTTTATTTTTTCACACAAATCCATCACAGGGAGTAATGTTGTTGCTGAAAAACGACTCTCTTTTTTTCTTATTATTGAGCTAATAAAATCATTATCAATATTTGTTATAGGGTCAATTTTCTTCTTGAGAATTCGATCTTTATATATGTTTAAGTCTTTATCTACCGTAGATATAGTATGATATGTCCCGTCTATGAGATTTGCGGAAAAGTATCCACCGCTATAAAATGCTCTTATATTTCTCTTTTTTTCAAATGCTGCCCTGCTTGCATTCAGAATTGCAAAACCGCCATTTTTAAACTCTATTCTTACATTCAGGAGATCAACTGTATTTGTAATAAGTTTTATTCCATCGGCATTAATACTTCTTATAGGATCATCAAATATACTTATCATTATATCAATATCATGAATCATCAGGTCAAATAAAACCGAAATATCAGTAGATCTTCTGGAAAATGGAGCAACACGATCTGAAAAGAATGCAAATCCTTTATGAGCAGAATATTTGAGTATTCTTTTTACTACAGGATTTTCCCTCTCAGGCATTACAACATTAAAAATTGTATTATTCTTTTTTGCAATTTTAATCAATTTAATTAGCTGTCTATAAGACAGAACAGGAGGTTTTTCACAGAGACAATGAATTCCCTTCTTGAGGAAATATGTTAAATATCCATAATGAGAAGAAGAAGGGGACGAGATAATGACTCCATCAATATTATTTGAAAGTTCATCGATGCTTTTGCAGAATATTATACCCTTTTGTCTTATTGTTTGATATTTTTGTCTGTCAATATCATAAATGGCAATCTGAGATATATTCCTATTTTTTATTATTTTGCTGAGATGTATACTCCCCATATAGCCCAGTCCAATTATTCCTGTTCTGATTTTAATCCCCATATAGTTATTCCCTTTTTCTCTGCATATTTTATGGTGTCAATATCTCCAATTATAATTGTCTTATTACTTTCAAGAAAAGTATTTTTTATGCCGACTTTTATCAATAAATCAATTGTCCTTTTACCTATGGATGGTAGATCAACTCTATAGTCCTGATTCCTTTTTGAACATTTGACAAAGACTGCATCTCTAACTTTCATCTCTCCTGCTGTCCTGATCATAAAATCTGTGCCAGTCGCTGTCTCTACTGCGAGAATAATATGATCTTTTAATATAACAGATTGTCCTGTTGAAAAATCTGAATTGTGCTTTATAAAATTCATTCCATAGAGAGCATCATCAAGGCACTGTGTCTCGGGTTTATTACCGCATATCAGACCTTCTTTTACAATACCCTCTTCGTAATATCGCGAAAAATTTATAACCTCAAACCCTTCATCTTCAAGTCTCCTTATTACACCTGATAAGATCTCTTCATCAGACATCCCTCCCAGTTTCAATACTTTCTTCATAACAGAAGGTCTTAAGAGTTTTATAAAATTCATCTTGCTCAATCCACCAATAAAAATAACCTCCTTGTTGCCAAATATTTTTAATTGTTCGATCCCCTTATCTAAATCATAGAATTCAATCTCTACATATCTTCTTGCAAGTCTGCTGATTTTTGTTTTACACTCAGAGGCAATTCCTATAACATCAGCAAATATTTCATATTTTTTTAGATTTTTTAATACCTTTTCAGGGAGATTCCCATTCCCGGCAATCACAGATATTCCTGCAGGCATTACCTTACAATACCTCTTTTAGAATCCCTTATAAAATCTATAAACAACTTAAGCAATGGAAACAAAGGTAAGAGTTCCTTCTCAATTTTATACAGTGCGTCCTTGAGTGAAAGACCTTCATTGTACAATATTCTATATGCCTTTTTGATGATAGATATATCCTCTGCTGAAAAGCCTGCCCTCTTTAAACCTTTTGAATTTAATCCATAAGGTCTGGCACGATTCCCCTCAACCAGTATAAAAGGCGGCACATCCTGTGTTACCATTGAGCCCCCACCTACCATAACATATTCACCAATCTTGCAGAATTGATGAATTCCCACGAGACCTCCTACAACTGCATTACTTTTTATTTCTACATGTCCTGCCAGTGTGGCAAGATTTGCAAGTATAACATTATTGTGGATAATACAGTCGTGTGCAATATGCGAATAACTCATTATTAGGTTATTATCTCCTATTACCGTCTTTCCATTACCATCGACTGAACCTATAGATATATTTACATACTCCCTGATCTGGTTGCTTTTTCCTATAATTAATTCAGTTTTTTCATCCTTATACTTTAAGTCCTGTGGTCTTACCCCAATTGATGAAAAATGCCCTATTGTTGTATTGTCTCCAATTGTAACAGTATTTTCAATTATAACAGATCTTCCAACCCTTACGCCTTTCCCCAATTTAACATTATCTCCTATTACAGCAAATGGTCCTATATATACATTATCATCAATCTCTGCCTTTGGTGAAACGCTTGCGGTCCTGTCTATTTCTACCATAGTTATTCAGTCTTTTCCTTGGTCAGTGCCCTGATTCTTCTGAGTGCATTTTTTGCAAGAGGAGAATTTGGATAATTCTTCAGAAGTTCGTTATATGTATTTATTGCATCTTTTCTCTTTCCATACATCTCGTAAAAAAGAGCCAGCTGATTTAATAGTTCGGCTGCCCTCGGGGCTGATTGATATTTTTTTGCTGCCTGAGTAAGCATCTCTTCTACTTTTGCTGTATCACCTTTTTTCAAATATAGATTGGCTTCAATAATTATTATCCTGATATATTCATCATCCGATGAGATAAACTGATATGCCTTTTTTATATTATCTTCTGCAAAATCCAGTTTCTTATTATTAATATTATCAAGTGCCTTTTCTGTATATTTCTGAAATAGTTCTCTCTTGATCTGGCTTATATTGTCTGCAATTACTCTCTTCTGAAAAGCGGTCATATCCTTTGAATTTACCTTCAAGATCATATCTGCAGCCTCCTCCTTCTTCCCCTCGTCCACAAGTGAAAGTGACTGCATTATAGTCTTTTCAATATTATCTCTAATAATAATTTGATCTTTTAAGTTTTTTACTTCCTGCATATATTGGTCGAGTTCATTCTTGAGTTTACCTCTTTCATCTGAAATCACCTTGATTTTAATATCAAAAGCCTTATAAGAGAGGAAAACAATTACAATAATAAAAAGGATGTATACAATTATGCTATTGGAATATGATCTCCTATAAAACGACTCCTGCCTTTTATACACATTTTTTATATCGGCTGAAAGGTTCATTACGAGATTATCAGTCTTATTTATTAGATTTCTGATATCCTGAATCTCTTTTTTCAGGTTGTCAGTCTCTGGCACTTTACTGTTTGTCTCGGGCAAACTAAACCCTCCTGTATAATATTGAAAAAACTTATATATAAAGTTTCGAAATAATTCAATTATTTTAATTAGGCTTATATAATTGTCTTAAAATAATCTATAGTCTTTTTGAGACCAATTTCAATTTTTACCTCAGGAGAGAATCCAAACAATCTTTTTGCCCTCGTTATATCTGGTTTTCTCCTGACAGGGTCATCCGATGGTAGTTTTCTATATACAATCTTTGATTTAGAGCCTGTAAGCCTGATAATTAAATCTGCCAGTTCTCTAATTGTATACTCCTCTGGATTTCCTAAATTTACTGGTCCAGCCAATTGAACAGCATTGAAACCTTTTTTTGCATCGAGAAACATATATCTAATAAGCCCCTCAATAAGGTCATCAATATAACAAAATGATCGAGTCTGATTGCCTTTTCCGTAGATTGTTATTGGCTCTTTTTTTAGTGTCTGAACAATAAAATTTGATATGACTCTCCCATCATTAGGTAGCATATTGGGACCATATGTATTAAATATTCTAACAACCCTTATATCTACATTATTCTGGCGAAAGTATGAGAAACAGAGTGCCTCTGCACATCTCTTACCCTCATCATAACATGCCCTTACTCCAACAGGGTTCACATTACCCCAGTAATCCTCATTTTGTGGGTGAACAAGTGGATCTCCATAAACTTCACTGGTGGAAGCCTGAAGAATTCTCGCCCTTACCCTTTTTGCAAGCCCAAGCATATTCAACATACCTATTACATTTGTCTTAATAGTCTTTACTGGATTAAACTGATAATGTATTGGAGAGGCAGGGCAGGCAAGATTGAATATCATATCTACTTCTAACAATATAGGTTCAATTATATCGTGTCTTATAAATTCAAAATTTTTATATTTAAACAGATTCTGAATATTTTCTTTTGAACCCGAAAATAAGTTATCAAGACAGATAACATAGTGTCCTTCTTCGACAAGCCGTTTACATAGATGTGAGCCAATAAATCCTGCTCCGCCTGTTACGAGTATCCTCATTGAATCCTCCTCCCATTAAAAACCTATACCAAAATATTCAAAATTCTTTTCTCTGACCATTTCTCTGGAATATATATTTCTCCCATCAAATATCACTTTTTTTCTCATTATCTTAGCAAGTCTATCAAAGTCGGGCCTTCGAAATTCATTCCATTCAGTAATCAAGACCAGCCCATCTGATCCGGTTGCAGCATCATAAAAGTCTTTTGCAATATAGATCATATTTTTTGTCTCTTTTCTATAAACACCTGAATTCATCTTAAAATTATTAAGTGCTATTGGATCGTAGCCCCTAACCTTTGCCCCAGATGAAATTAATCTGTCAATTATATAAATAGAAGGTGATTCTCTTATATCATCTGTATTTGGCTTGAATGATACACCCTCGACTGCAAAGACAAGACCTTTCAACTTTTCACCATATCTCATCATTATTTTTTTGAAAAAATTTTCCCTCTGCAATTTATTTATAGTATCTGTAACAGATGCAAATCTAATTTCCATATTATATTTTTTACCGAGTTCTATCAAAGCCTTTACATCCTTGGGGAAGCAGGAGCCACCATAACCTATCCCTGGATACATAAATTGCATCCCTATTCTTCTATCGGTTCCTATCCCTTTCCTCACCTCCTCCACATCAGCACCTACCTTTTCACACAACATAGATATCTCATTTATAAAAGATACTCTCATTGCAAGATATGTATTTGCTGCATATTTTATAAGTTCAGATGACCTTCGTTTTGTAAAAATAATAGATTGTCCTCTCTTGGTATAAGGCGAGTATAACTCATAAAGTACTCGCTTTGCCCTTTCATCCTCTGTACCCACAACAACCCTGTCAGGATACATAAAATCTCTTATCGCGTCACCCTCTTTTAAAAACTCTGGATTGGAAACTACAACTATCTTTTTCCTTCGCCCTTTATTCAGTATCTCCTCAACCATATCACAAGTACCTACAGGTACAGTGCTTTTGACTGCTACAATAGTTGTATCCTTGATATATGGCTTCATTTTCTTTACTGCATCCAGCACATAATATATATCCGCTGAACCATCTTCTCTAGGGGGAGTCCCAACACAAATAAACAACACTTCTGCTTCAGGTATTGCCTTTTTATATAGATCAGTAAAAAGTAATCTATTATTTTTTATATTTTCTTCTATCATCTGTTGAAGTTGTGGTTCAAAAAACGGAACCCTGCCCTTTTTTAATTTATCCAGCCTTTTTTTATCGAGATCTACACAATATACATTATTG
>JBBISZ010000081.1:0-3421 GCA_037441045.1 Deltaproteobacteria bacterium
TAAAGGCAGATGTGTGCAGCTTGTGGGTAATGTCTGTTCGTCCAATTCTGATTGCCTCTCAGGTATATGTGTTGTTAATCCATCAAGCGATTTTGGATATTGTACTTATTCCTGCACTGGTGATCTGGATTGTCCTGAAAGATATAGCTGCACTGGCAATCCTGCGATGTGTATATTTACTGGAGATAAGGATATTTGTTCTACCGATAATGATTGCGGAATTTGTGGGCACTGCATAAATAACAAATGTTCCAGTATCTATGGCTGTCCATATTCAATGTTTATCTGCAGTACGATTGCCGATTGCCCTTATTGTATGAACTGCATTGCCAATCAGTGTGTTCCAATAGAAGGCTGTCAGGGGTCTATGTGTACTTACAACGAGGATTGTGGGGGATGTGCCATCTGTGTTAGTGGACTCTGTAAAAATCCTGAGGGCTGTAAATCGCCTCCCTGCAAATCGGATTATGATTGCCCTTATGGCTATCAATGTCTTTCAAATACTCATGAGTGCAAGAAGAAGGGCATATCGGAGATAGGAAAGGCGTGTAACCCTGATTCAGATGCAGGTATATCTGATCTGGGTGATGATATGTCCTGTGAATCGGGTCTGTGTATTTATGATGAAGGCAATTATTATTGTACGATTGATTGTACAGCAGATAACTCTATATGTCCTTCAAACTATAACTGTTCAATTTACAATGCTGGCATGCGAGTCTGTAAAAAGAGAAAGGATGTCTATGTGGGGAAGCCCTGTAAGAATGACTCGGATTGTGATGCACAGAAGAGAGAAATATGTATGTTTATTGCTGATAGTAGCAGTTCAGCCGCAACATATTGCAGTACAGAATTTTCTGATGGTCTTGATCCGGGTTATACATGTGAACAGAATGGAGATTGCAAGACCAATCTTTGTCCGGAGAATAATATATGTTCAAAACCCTGCAGTGTAGATAGAGATTGTCCAGGGGGTTATGTCTGTGAGGATTTATCGTTTGATATAAACGGCAGCAAAATAAAACTCAAAGGTTGCATTGCAAGATACTATACATATGGAAGGATTGGTGATATTTGTAATGATAATCTCACCTGTCGGGAAGGGCTTTTCTGTCTCAAAGATGATAGATTAAGACCATCACCAATCTGTACAAAGGAATGCCAGGATTCTTCTCAATGTATAGATAATTTTGAGTGTAGAGATGATGATATTTATGGAACTGGAATGAGATTGTGTTTACCGATTATGTTTGAAAGGGATTGTGTTCTGGATGTTGATTGCGAATCAGATAAAAGTTGTTCAATTTTTGTAGATGAAAATAAAAATTTCCAGATAAAGTGCATTGAATCAGTTTCTGGCAATGATCCACTTATGGACTGCTCTTTTGCAACTGGCTCTCCTTCATGTAAAAATGGGATGTGTACTTATTACAACTATTGTGGAAAATTCTGCAAAGATGGTTCTGACTGTAAGATGGATTATTTAAGATGTGATTATTTACCTCTAAAGCAGGCGAATGGTTCTCTAAGATTTACCCTTGAATGCAGATTAAAAAATGGTTCACTAAAATCCTGTACTACAGACAATGATTGTACAAATAATGAAGTCTGCAGAAGATTTGTATCACTGGATGGTATGTTTGAGAAAAATGTATGTATGATGCCTATTCCTGGTGGGCTGCCTTATAAATCCAGTTGTAATCCTCAGATTCTTGAACCGAAGTGTGCAAACGACCTGTGCAGTGATGATGCAATCTGCACGAAATTTTGTATATCGAATGAGGAGTGTGGCTCAGGGATGAAGTGTGATATATCTCATGCAAGACTTTCCGGTGGAGGTGAGGTATATTTTATGGGCTGCAGGCCCGATAATAAGAAGGGGAAGCTCGGAGATCCCTGTCCGTCGGGCTGGCTGGATTGTGAATCTCCTCTCTTCTGTTATAATGATGGCGAAAAATCATTCTGTACAAAGTCCTGTGATATAAATAATCCAGCAGATTGTGCGCCACCCGATAATATATGCTCTGAGGTAAATCAGAACACGATCTGTGTACCAAAAGGGTATTAGATGGATACCTCCTCACTACTAAATACTAAAGGCAATAATAGGCGAAAATGGAATATATGAATGCATAAAGGCTGATAGATGTCAGGAACTACTGCTCAGGAAATACAGAGCGCTCAGGGATGAATTTCTTTTAATCTTATGTGCTGCAGAGTATGACATACCAGAGGATCTGATATGACTAAAAAATGTTTATAGAGTAGAAGATCTGATAGGACTTCTGAGTGTGCGTGTTAAAGTGAGTCTTAAGACAGATATAGAGACTGCGAAATGGGTTGTAAATGTCTGGGCTGAGGCTCTGGGTATATCGGAGATAAGATCCAGAGACGGACTTACACTGCCTGTGAGAAAAAAGAGATTGGTTGTGGGATAGATTCAGGATGCAGATTGTGATAGCCTTTATGAGGTTGTTGAGAATATTGAGCCCGGAGGTGAGATCTATATTATGCCAGGGATTTATTATGTGCATCTCAAGGTAAAAAAACCTGTAAAAATTGTGTGTATCTCCGTGGAGGATGTAATCATTAAATCTGATTTTATGCCTGTCTTCAGTGTGTTGCAATCTGATTGTGAATTCAAAAATATTACAATTATGGGTGATGCAAGAACAGAAAAAGACAAGACCAATCTTATAGAAGTTGTAAATTCGCGTGTAATATTAAAGGATATGTCAATCAGCAATTCCTCTCTTGCCGCGGTCTATGGGTATGGTAAAAAGACTGATATTTTTATACAGAATTGCAAGATCTCTGAGTGCAGTCAGTCAGGTATTGTAATTATACACGATGCAAAATGTTCAATAGACAAGAGCAATATTATTTCAAACCATGAATCTCAGATACAGATACTGGAAACTGATTATTCCAACCTGTTTATCATCAATTCTCAAATATCAGACGGGATTGGATGTGGTGTAAAACTCCTCAATGAATCCAATATGTCAATGGAGAATTCAGAGTTGAGCAACAATAGACGCAGAAATTAGAAGCAGCAGTCTATATCATAATAGAGGATACGGGATAATTATTTCGGATATGAGTTGTGTAACAATAGATTCCTGCCAGATATATCAAACTTCTATCTCAGGAATTAGATTTGATAAGAGTTCTGATCTTTTCAATTATGGGAGTATGGTCAATAATTCTGTTGTTACAATAAGTGGTGGTCAGGATGAACCAGATGATCTTGTCAGGTCTGAGGCTATAGATGATTTTATTAAGAATCCCCCATCAACAGATATGGATAGGCCCCCTGATACTCTTCAATCAATTATTACAATAATCTCTTATGTTTTAATATCTCAGGTCTCAGAACTTGTAATCCTAAAAATATTTACTGCAATCTTTGATAATCTTC
>JBBISZ010000081.1:3431-5835 GCA_037441045.1 Deltaproteobacteria bacterium
TCATATAAATATTTTTACTTTGATTCTAATATTTGCGCTCTTCGGAGTAATCATAGGTCTTTATAATATTATAAGGGAGAGATAAACTGATTTTAAGCCAGAATAGATTAGTTGACTTTTCTATATTGTGCATATAAAAATTTTGCGAAGATTTGAATAGAGTTTTGTTAAGATGTTAAATTTTATTCATTTTTCTATATTCTGTGTATATCCATTGAATTTCCTGTTGTTATTTACGATGGTGATTTCTAATGAAGGGCATAGATAGAATTTCTATATTGCTTATCATTCTCATAGCAGGTAATCTTTTTTCACTCTACCCATTTTCGTTTAACCTGAAAGACTCTTCGGCCGATAATCCTGATGATGTTCTCCTTAATTCTTATATAATGCAGTGGGAATATAATAAGATTCTTTCACTGGATTTAGGGAACTATTTTAATACCACATATTTTTATCCATATAAAAACACCCTTGCATATACAGAACATCATACAATAAATCAGATATTCTTTTTGCCGCTCTATTCAATATTTAAGGATGCTGTATTCGTTCATAACCTTATAGTGCTGATTTCACTTATTTTATCAGGCCTTCTGATGAATATGTTTGTGTATAGACTTACAAATTCATATATTGCATCTATTATATCGGCAGTTGCATTCTCATTTGTCCCTTATAGATATATTCATCTTATTCATATAAATGTCATTCACTGGTGGATTATTCCATTATGCTTCCTGACAGCATACAATTTTATTGAAAAAGTGTCTTTTAAGAATGCATTGTTATTGGGGCTGTCTTTATTGTGTATGCCCCTCTATTCAAATAATATGACCGCCTTTTTTATTATACCTTTCTTAATCTACTTCATTTACATTTCTATAATAAAAGGGGTGTTTAAAAATATGAATTTTTATTTGTATCTGATCGCAATATTCATCTTAGATTCTGTATTCTCTCTTCCATTCTTGATGCCTTATCTGAAACTCAGAGACGAGATGTATTTTGAGAGATTCTTATATGATATAAAATATTTCTCTCCGCATCTTATAAACTTTCTGGGTGTTCATAAGAGCAATATTTTATGGGGAAATTTGCTCAATAGATATGGGGATTGGGAGAGGTATTTATTCCCGCAGGCTGTGTTTTCTTTTTTGTTTTTATTAGGAGTGTTAACTCTGTATTTAAATAGATTTAGAAAAATGGTTCTTTTATTCTTTCTTATTTCTGTTATTTCATTTTTACTATCTCTTGGACCTTATCTTCTGGATTTTACAGAGCCCACAAGAGGACCATATTATCTGCTTCTTCAATATTTTCCGGGCTATTACGGAATAAGGGTACCTGCACGATTTGCAATATTTATGTATTTTTCAATGTCTATTGTAGCAGGGCTATTTATTGCAAGTATAGAAGAGAGAATAAGTGATAAGAGATATGCAAAGCCAATATTATATTTTGTTGGCGTTATTGTTGTTTTTCTTTTGATTCTTGAAGGCTCACACAGGATAGAGATGAAGATTCCGCTAAATCATCCCGAGAGGGATCCAATATATTCACGACTCAAATCTCTACCTTATGGAGTTGTCTTTGAATTTCCCTCTTATGTAGCGTATAAAGATGCTGCTCAAACTTATGCCTCATTATATATAGAAAAGCCTGTTGTAAATGGATATTCTGGTTGGAATTCAAAGGTAAATGAATTTCTAAAAGATAGTGTGAAAAACTATTCAAATAAGTATCTTTTGAAGGCATTGAGAGAATTAAATGTCAGATATTTTGTCTTTAGAGGTGGTTTTTATCCTGAGATTTATAAGAGACTAAAAGATCTTGATAATTATGATAGCGGTGTAAAAAAGATTTATGAAAATAACAGAGATTTAGTTTTTGAGATAGATGGTTCTGCATTAAATGTTCTGGACTATTATAATCTAAATATCTCTGATGCGAGATTTTATTTTCCATCCTGTATAAAGAGCGGTGAAAGGATAAATGGTGGTGTTTATTTGAGGCTTGAGGACAAATTCTATTTTTCTCCTCGCAGGAGATATTATGACGAATTACAGTTTATAAATAAAGAGGGGAAGGTGACAAAAATAAAGACAGATATTATTGCCTACAGGGTGTATGAAGAAGGTTATATTCATCTACTTCTTAAAGCAGAAGTAAATCTCAAAGAGGGTATATATTCTATTGGAATGAGAGATAGAATTATACAGGAATATGTTAAGGTTTCAGATAACTGTAGCACAGAATTGTCAGAAAATATAGAAATTGGTGAACTAAATCTGAACGATGAATTGAATTTATATGAGCCAGTTAAATTGAGTTTCAGTCTAAAAAACCAGAAAGATTACATCAGAGCGGCTGTGGATATAGATAATTTTACCACTGATGGGGT
>JBBISZ010000081.1:5887-9859 GCA_037441045.1 Deltaproteobacteria bacterium
ACATCGGCTATGAACAGAGATACCCGATTTATTCGGACATGAGTGCAGGTGATGTAATATATTTTGAGCAGGAGATTCCGCTCTATCTACCTGAGGGAAGATATAAATTTAAAGTTGATTTTGTATCAGAGAAGAGATTCTGGTTTTCAAGAAAGGGTGTAAGTGCCATTGAAAAAGAGGTAATAGTAAGAAAGCCTAACCCTTTATGAGGTTGTACTTAATTATGCAATATATCGCCCTGAATGCATCTTTTAGCCCTATCTTCTTCCCTTCCGAAAATCTGCGCGGGATATAACTTATAGAGACTTCTATTATTTTTGCCTTTATTTTTGCAAGTTTGGCAGTAAGTTCTGGCTCTATTCCGAATCTGTTTTCCTCTATCGTAATTCTTTCAAAAATATCCTTTTTTATCATCTTATAACAGGTCTCCATGTCCGTAAGTTTGAGTCCACTGAATATATTTGAGATGAAGGTTAGTAACTTATTACCCATATAATGTATAATAGTATCATCGTCCGGCATACCATAATAAAATCTTGAGCCAAAGACCGCATCATATCCTTCAATAGCCTTCTTTGTGAGTCTATTTATATCTTCAGGGTTATATTCAAGGTCGGCATCCTGAATTATGATATAATCACCTGATGCATTCTGAATGGCTGTCCTGATTGCTGCCCCTTTACCCATATTTTTGCTGTGAGAGATAACATTTATTCTATTGTCCTTAATCTGACTTAATACCTTTGCTGTATCATCAGTGGAGCAGTCATTTACAATTATTAGTTCAATCTCTGAATCAAATCTGGTGTTAAGAACTCTATTGACAATCTCTTCTATTGTCTTCTCTTCATTGTATACAGGCATCAAAATGGATAACTTCATATTAAATCTTTTTAATACATAAGTTAATGGAGTTCAATATTTTTATCAGTAATATTTTTGAACAATATCTTATACCTCTCTTTTCTGCTGCCTTTTATTATAATCTTTATTGAGTCATATTCTATATTGGCGCTATTAATCCTTATTTCTGATATAGGATTTTTTTCAATTATCTCGGGAACTTTTATTTTAAACCTCTCTTTTCTGATTATATTATTCTCTTTTATCAATAAAACCTCTAAATTATAAAAAAGTCTTTTTGGGATTAGTATTTCTTCCTGTTTGAGATCCGAAATAAGGTTAATTATGATAATTCCAGAATTATTTCTCACCGAAAAATCAGAAAAATTCTTAAGGTCAAAATGTCCATTGAAGTTATATATGAGTTCATAAATACTTCCGTCTGCCTTTCTGTAAACTTCCTTTATTTCAAAATCGGCCGTTCTGGTAGTCTGATTGAAATTATCTGGTATTGATTTATTGAGGATTACTATATATTTAATTCCGATTGCAGATAGTATTTTTATTGAATTTCTGGAGAATAGGTCCTTTTCTATTTCAACTATTCTTCTGTTGAGAAAATGGATATAACCTGTAAATGAAGTATAAACGGGTTTATTGATTATGGAGGCATATAATATGTGTTGATAAGTCTCGTTTGTGGGAAAAAAAATGACCGGACCTTCCTTTAAATTTCTCAGTGTTTTCAGTATCTCAGGTGGTCTTGTGAATTTATCATAATGGATTATTGGAATATTCGAGTGAAATTCAAAAAGAATTGAGGATGTTATCAGGAAAAATAGAATTATTTTTAAGTATTTATTGCTTATCTTTTTGATGGTAAGCATTGAGGTCCCGGCAAAGAATGAGATTCCAAGGGCGATGAAAATGAAGAAGCGCATTGGTACTCTGGTGCCATCAAATGCTGGAAAGTAGTTGTACAGGAATCTGTATAAAAATCCGTAATTTAATGAATACTTCCCTAAATGCACAACTGGTTCAGGACCTGCCGTAATCAGGAATGCAACTGTTATCAATATGAGAAATATCATTCTATATATTTCTTTGAGCCTTTTCTCAAATATGCCTATCATTGCAAGCAGAGATATTGTAATCCCTGTAAAAAATGAACCCTCATTGATATCCAGCCTGATGAATTTATTGGCATATAGCCAGTTAAATCTGTTAATGCCTATCAGGTTTTTCCAGTCGTGTAGTGATGCTATAGTTTTTATGTCTCTAGTAAGTCCAAACGCCTCTCTGAGTTCAATATATGGAATAAAGAATGGGAGCAGGGTAAAAAATGATGTTGCAAAGGTCAAAATCAGATAGCCATAAAGTCTAATATTCAGGCTCTGGCTTTTATAAAGTATATATGGGATACCTATGAGCGGGAGAGTGATGGCAATATATACAGAATAATACATGTTAATGAGTGATTGCAAAATTATAAATAATGAGAGAAATAGACTCTTTTTCAGGGACGGTCTATCTATAAGTCTCAGTAAAAAATAGAATGTAAGTGGGAAGAATCCAGAGTATAAAGTCTGAATATGCCCGATCTGTCCGAATCTGTGAGGTATGAATGCATATATTAAACCCGCTATGAATCCTGCAATCCTGCTATCTGTGAGTTTGTGTGTTAACAGAAATGTTGAAAAGGCAGCAACGACGAATGAGAGCAAAAATAAAATATTGTATACTGCTATGGGATTTCTTAAAATAATATAAAAAGGGAGACCCAGAATTGCCTCACCTGTTAGATGTTCTGAAAATGCAAGCGCATTATCATAAGGGTACATTACATTTGCATCAAAGTAGCCTTTAAGATTAAAGTTAAAGATACTCTCGCAATCCCACCAGAGTGTCCAGACATTCAACAGTGGATCCCCCAGATCTCCTGGTATTGAGTTTTTTATATCCTTAATAAGCGGAAAGGTTTCTACTATAGTTATTATGAAATACAGTAGTATGATTGAGAGTATTATAAATGTTTTATTATCTGTGGCGGATTTAATTTTGTAAAATCTGTCTGACAAATATATATTCCTCAAAGTTCATAAAATCCGTTAGACTTGTACTAAATAACACACTTGAAGGTTAAATAAAAAGAAAAATTTTGAAATTGGCTTTATAAACTCAGACATACCAGCATTGACTTAATCAGTCTGATAATATAATCTTGCAGTGTTATTGTTGTTTAATAAAACATTTTCAGAGGGTGTTTTATGGTAAAGGCATTAATTTTTGATTTTGATGGCGTTATAGTTGATACCGAGCCGCTTCATTATGAAGGGTTTTTACGGGTTATGAAAAGATATGGATATACAATGACCTATGAGCACTACAAGAAAAACTATCTTGCGTTTCAGGATAGAGACTGTTTTATCGGGATATTTAAGGAGATGGGCAGGGATTTTGATGAGAGGCTAATTGAGGAACTTATTGAGGAGAAAGGTAGATGGTTCTTTCCTCTTCTCTCCGAACTTCCGATCAGGATCAGGGGAGAGGAAGGGAGTGAGGCTGCAATACTGACATTTGAAGGCCTTATTGATTTTGTTACTTCAGCCTCAAAGGTGTATAGACTGGCAGTTGCATCGGGTGCACAGAGGAATGAGGTTGAGGTTATCTTAAGAAGACTGGGCATTTTCAATTGTTTTTATTCAATTACGACCTCTGGCGATTATAAAAAAGGCAAGCCCGACCCTGAACCCTACATTACGGCATTCTTGAAACTGAAAGAGATTGAGACTCAGTTGAAAGTTGAAGAATGTGTGGGGATTGAGGACTCATTTTTTGGTGTCAAATCGGTCAAGTCCGCAGGGATGAAATGCCTTGCAATTACCAATTCATACTCCGAGGATATATTAAGAGAGTATGGTGCTGATATGGTTGTAAAGAGGCTATCAGACTCTCTAATACCTCTTAAAATATAATTGGCTCTTAACTTTTTTGCTTTACAATCATTTACAATTTCTCTATTTTGCAGAAAGCAAGATTATTAAGGGAGATGATATGTTTGTTTCATCATTTGGACTTACTGATGTAGGGAGAAAGCGACCCCACAATGAGGACAACTTTCTTGTTGAT
>JBBISZ010000082.1:0-9848 GCA_037441045.1 Deltaproteobacteria bacterium
ATATTCAAGGGCTTCATTGTAACTATCAAATGATTTTTCATCAATTATACTCACCAGAGCAGCCTCTCGCGGAATAAGGGAATGAATTTGAGAATATACCACCTTACCTATCTTAAACATATGAAAGCCTCCTTCACAGACCATAGATATCAATAGTCGGATAGGGCTGTTTTGTAAACCTAAAAATGGATAAAAATAGATCGATCTAAATTGCTTTATTTGTTTCAACCGATATGAGACGAGCTGGAAGTGCCAGTTACTTTTCTATTAAGTGTTGATGTTTAATGATTTCTTAACTATTTGATATCATTGCATAAATCTAAAACAGACTGCCGGTTGTCAGAAATAAACACCAAAATAAGTGCCAGGTACAATTTCCCCAATTTCCCGGCCTTTTAAACTGCCATGTAGTTTATGCCTTCTACCTGGGACAGAAGAGGCTTTAGATTTTTAGAGATTCATCTGGTTTAATCCTCAAAATGCTGTCCAATTTACACACCTTTTTAAGAAAGTTGTTCTATATCGGGCATAATAGACAGAATCTCATAGGTTTTATTTATCCACTACCATAGATCCCTGCAGGCAAATAGATTATATCTCAATAATGCCGTCAGATTATTTATTGATCAGTTAAAGACTAAATGAAAAATTAAATTCAAAGGATTATTTATAAAATTTATTCTGGACAGATATGAAAATACATAATAATTGATTTGATTCTGCGGTGATGATGAATATATTTGTCTGAAGGGCTGTAGCCAAATGAATCTTTTTGATACACATCTACATCTGAGCGCAAAGGAGTTTTTAAGAGATCTGGATAGTGTAGTTCTGCGAGCCAGGGAATCGGGTGTAAAATATATGATTACTATAGGCTCCGGGTATGGAGCAGAAAATTATAAAGATGCAATAGACCTGTCTCAAAAATATAACCTCCTTTTTGCCTTAGGGGTTCATCCTCACGACGCAGATCTGGGGCTGGGTATTTCAGAGCCAGACTCAGAATACAGGTCAAAACTCAACTCTATCCTCAACAACATTGCGAGTCTTTCCCAAAACGACCTGATGGTAGGTATAGGGGAGATTGGACTTGATTATTACTATGACCACTCCGAAAGAAAGATGCAAAAAGAGACATTTGGGAGTTTCCTTGAACTGGCAATAAATTTAAATATGCCCGTAATAATTCACAGCAGAGACGCCTTTTTAGACACAATAGATATTATAAAATCATTCAACCGAAATATCAGAGGAGAATTTCACTGTTTTACTGGAAATATAGATCAGGCACGCACGATTCTTGATATGGGTTTTTATGTCTCTATTCCAGGGATTGTTACCTTTAATAGAGCAGAGGAGATAAGAAAAGTAGCAGAATTTTTGCCGCTTGAAAAAATTCTAATTGAGACCGATGCCCCGTTTCTCGCCCCCGAGCCTTTCAGGGGTAAAAGGAATGAACCGTCATTTATAATAAAGACTTACGAGAAGGTCGCACAACTGAAGGGGATAACAGTAGAAAAACTTGCCGAACAGGTAATTAAAAATAGCGGAGAATGCTTTAGAATAAGGAAAGGATATTTTGATGATACCATTAAAGGATGATATTCCGTCCAGAACCTTTCCGATTGTAAATATTTTGATAATTTTTATAAACATATTCTTCTTTCTGGTAGAGGTCTCGCTGGGAAATAGACTTGAAATACTGTTTAATACATTTGGGGTTGTCCCCGCAAAATTCTTTGCGAGTTACTATATTATGCAGGATAGAGTAGTTTATATAGGTCTTTTAGACAGGATAGTCCCATTATTTACCTCCATGTTTCTGCACGGCGGCTGGTTTCATCTTCTGGGGAATATGCTCTACCTCTGGATATTTGGAGATAATGTGGAGGATCGAATGGGACATTTTAGATATCTGCTCTTCTACATCCTATGCGGAATAGTAGCAAATATTACACATATAATCTTTGCCCCGACATCAAACATCCCTTCTGTTGCGGCTTCAGGTGCCATTGCTGGTGTGCTTGGCGCATATCTACTCCTCTATCCAACCGCAAGGGTAGTTGTGCTGGTTATTATCTTTTTCTGGATAGACTTTATAACCCTGCCTGCCCTGATAGTGCTGAGTCTCTGGTTTGTAATTCAATTCTTCTCGGGTCTTGCATCTCTCGGGGCGCAGAACGCGGCATCAGGAGGAGTAGCATGGTGGGCACATATTGGAGGTTTTGTCTCAGGGATGGCTCTTTTATTTATATTTAAGAAGAGAAACTATAGACCTGTGGGACGTGATCTATGGTGGATCCGAAGATAGTTTCAGATTTTTAATACAATCAGGGCATCTACGGCGACAGGATTACCCTTCAAAAACATAACAGGATTTATATCAATCTCAGAAATACCCTCAACCTTTTCAGGAATCTTTGAAAGATTTAATATGCAGTTTATCAGTTGTTCTCTGTTTATCTCCTCAAATCCCCTTATCTTACCAAGCAGCTTTGATGATCTTACTTCATAGATCATCTCTTCAATATCTCTTGATGTGACAGGACACACTCGCATTGATATATCTTTTAGGGCCTCCGTAAAAATACCACCAAGTCCAAAAACTACAACATAGCCAAATTGCTGATCATATTTGATCCCGAGTAAAAACTCCCTTCTGTCTGCGATCTGCGGGGAGATCAAAACACCCTCTACACCTTTAACAGACATGATTGATTCAAATTCAGCCATCAGTTCAGACTCATTCTTGATATACAGCCTTACAAGATTCTTTTCTGTCTTGTGAGCAATATGTCTCGAATTTCCTTTTAGCACCACTGGATATTCAATTTTACTCAGACTCTCCTTAAGCTGTTCAATATTTTTTACATATATCTCCGGACAGACAGGAATACCAGAGTCCCTTAATATCTGCCTCGACTCAAGTTCTGAAAGAGTAGATCTTCCCTCTGATCTTGCATTTTTAATAATATCTTCGTAACTCATAATCACTCTCCAAGTTTAAAACTCTCTGGAAGTAGTTTTGATATCTTAAATTTCTTAAATCTTCCCTTTCTGTCAAGCAGATAAACATCTATATCGGGCGAGATCTCCGCTATAAACTGTCTGCATATCCCACAGGGCGGAATAAAGTCGTACCTGTTGGAAAGGATCCCGATAGCCTTAAAATTTGAAAAGCCTTCAGAGATCGCCTTTGAGAGCGCCACCCTCTCTGCACATACTGTGGCTCCATAGGAGGAGTTTTCTATATTACAACCCGCAAAGATGAAACCATCTGCTGTAATTACTGTAGAACCCACTTTAAGTTTTGAGTATGGAGAGTAGGCGTTCTTTAAAACTTCTCTTGAGTGTTCAAAGAGAATTTCAGATAACTTTTTCATATATTCTTTACTACCTCTTCTATCAACCTATAAAATTTATCCTGAATCTTCGTTGCCACATCACTCACATCCTTATGAGAGAGTTTTACATTTTCAATTCCTGCTGCCATATTTGTAATTGCCGATAATCCCAGAACCTCCACCCCCATATGATTTGCTACGACAACCTCCGGGACGGTGGACATCCCTACAGCATCCGCACCTATTCTTCTCAAAAACTCAATCTCAGCGGGTGTTTCATAAGATGGACCATGCATCGCTACATACACACCTCTTTTGAGATTGATTCCGGTCTCTTTTGCAGCCTCTTCTGCTACCTTCATAAGTCTTCTTGAATATGCAAATGTCATATCAGGGAAGCGAGGTCCCAGACTTTCATTATTCTCTCCGATTAGCGGAGAATCACCCATCAGGTTTATATGATCCGTTATTAGCATTATATCACCCTTATTGAATCTCCTGTTGATACCACCTGCGGCATTTGTAACAAGCATCTGTTTTATACCTGAATAAAATATCGCTCTAAATGGAAGGGCAATCTCTCTCATTGAATAACCTTCGTAATAATGAAATCTCCCTTTCATCAGAAGAACCTGCCTGTTCTGAATTCTCCCTTTTATGAGAAGACCTTCATGTCCCGGTACAGTGGAGACAGGAAAACCCTTAAGCTGCTTATAAGAGACGCTCCTTCTATCTGTAAGTATATCTGCAACAAATCCGAGGCCAGAGCCGAGCACAAGCAATGTGTCAGGAATTTCTCCAATGTTGTCTAAAATCTTTTTACTCAGTTTTTTGATCCGAGAAATTTCATTCTCCATATAAATACCTCACAATAAAGCCTAATGGATATACCACAAATTTTGATTTTGGGCGAATAAAACTTTAGTATCTGTTCTGCAAATAACAGATAATTTCAGATGGAGAAGAAAACAAAGAAGATTTCAATTTTCGTATCTGACACCAGAATTACAGATAAATTTTATATACATTTCTCTTTTTGTACTCCACAATCGATTGAATAAGATTAATAGTCTATGCAATTTATAGATTTCATTTGATTCAGAAAAATAGTATCATTCATTTACCCTATATGGCGTAAATCCTGCGATTTACAACTTAGAAAAATTAACAATCATTGGTGAACGGCAGTGCTTAATGAGATCGTATATATTCTGTTTGTTGACACTTAATCTGTTTTTGTGTAAGTTGTTATCAGTGTTTGAATCTTAAAAGAGATTAATCAACCTTATCAAAGGATAAAGTTATGAAGAATTTTTTATTGTTCGTTATTGCTGGTCTCTTATTCATATTCTTCAATTGTTCCAGAGATATCGAAAAAGGTGCTCAGGATGCCACCACAGACAGTGCAGATATAATGGTAGTTGAGGATACAGATGTTACAGGAGATATCTCAACAGACAATCAACCAGTATATCCTGACAGACTTGAGGTAAAATATTCAAGAACAAATTCCGGTGAACCAATGACAGCAGAGGAGATTACTGCAAACACAAAGAAGATTCTGAGTTTTATAAAGAAGGTAAAATATTTCGACTATGTGCTTTATACCACCCATGGTACTGATGCATCTACTGTTTAATGAACATTTCAAAAAAGAGGGAGATACAGTAACATTCTATCATCCAACAAATCCAGACGATGGTGGGCACAATCTGCATATTCCGATGAGCAGGGTTCTGGGAGATGTAATCGCCGCTTATTTGCTGACAGGAGACAGCACCGCCAGTCTTGCCGCTGAGAAGCTCTGTAAAGGGATGAGCGCATCAATGCTCGGTATGGTATATGATGAAAACGACACTGTAAGACACCTGATGGCACGCAATGTTGTAACATTCAATCACTCCTTTCTGACTCACGATGGAAAGAAAAAGGCTGTGGATTACAGTGGATGGTTCTCTCCATACAAGAGATGGAACTGCTATAGATTTAAATACGAGAAGAATCCCTACTGGGGAGAGGTATGGGTTACAAATATGCGTTCAAAGGATGATGTCCCACACATATTCAGGGCGGTTCCAATAATCCGTTATGCTGCTCTATATGCCAGAGATGAGAATGTAAAATCTGCCTGCAATGAAGCCTCTGAACTTCTGGAACTATTTGCAAAAGATATTGTGGACTCAGATTACAGAATCAGAACAAAGGATGAGAATGGAAAAATATTTATACCCGGATATACTGATGATCCAGAACTAAATAAGCAACAGGGGGATCTTGCCTCATTTATAAATTATCGAGATGCTGTACCAAAAGGAGAGTGCAATGCCAGAAGATCCTCAGAACTAATAGGTTATCACAAACAGATCAATGAATGGTGTGGGAGAGGTGAACCCAACGAGTATGATGAGATCTCCTTTGCAATCAATAGTTACAATAGAAGAATCTGTAGATATTTTCACCTTTCTCATATTGCAAACTCACTCATAAATAGGGACTACAAGGCATCAAGGTTACTTCTGGATGGGCTTGACGAGAGGATGGAGATTGAGAAGAATATGCCCGAAAGCAAGATGCAGACCTCAAAAGAGGACTGGATGAACGATGTTGCACTGTATCTCGCACAGAGTCATTCATTCGGTTTTCCTCTCACAAATGATGAAGTAAGAATTGTTCACAAATATTATCTGAAAGCAATAGATGAGTTTGAAAACTGGAAATACTGGGATCCGTGGGATTCATCTGTGCCAGAAGGTGACCTCGGCTCATACAGACCTCCCTCCTGCAAAGGCTCGGGAGATTCTCAGGAGTGCTGGTTTAGAGTGGAGGATATCGCTCAGATATTTGAAAACTGCTGGTCCCCACTCGTCAATCCTGAGAGTGCGCCGTTATTTGACTGTGAGATAGTAAAAGATCCTTCAAAGTGGTAACTATTTGAGATCAACCACATTAGTCTCTGAGCATATAAAATCTTTATTGCATTTTTCAAAGACAACATTGAGTTCTCTATCATTCTGAATTTCTCTTGCAGAGAAGTGAAGTATGGATTCACTATCTATTGAAACTGATACCTTTATCTTGATAAAATTTTTCATTGCTGGCGTGATATCTCTAATATTAAGTACTCCAAGTATTTCATTTGCCTCCAGATAAGGTGAGTCACCTTGATAGATAACCAGATTCATCTCTGTAACATTATCATTATTGTTCAGCACAATAAAATCCCTTGTTATGGGAAGTGGAGAGTTTTTGGGAACGATCCTTATATATCTTTTATTGTCCGGAGTGAAACCGATGGATTGAGGCAACACATCTTTGAAATTTATCCTGCTCTCCTGATATATGCTGTCCGCAACAATTGCCGCCCCTATGGCAACTGCATCCGATGGATTTACACGATATAGAGGTTCACGATTGAAAAACTCCTTAACTTTTCTCCTTATAAGAGGCATACGGGTCAGACCGCCCACCATAATTACATCATCAATCCTGTCTTTGTCTATACCCGCTTCAATCAGTGTACTGTCACAAATCATAATACTTCTATCAACAAGATCCTGTGATACATTTTCAAACTGCTCTCTTGTTATCTTCTGATTTATTGAGACTGAATTGTTCTTTACAACCGCTATAGCGGGTATTATTACACGGCTCTCATTTGCAGATGAGAGCTCTATCTTTGCTATCTCCGACATCTCAAGAATTCTCTGCATCGCAACTCTGTCTTTTTTTAGATCGTATCCCTCCTTTGAATAGAAGTTTGAGACTATCATATCCACAATTCGCATATCAAAATCAAACCCACCGAGGAATGTATCACCACCTGTCGCCTCCACTTCAAAATTATTTCCCTCTATTTCCAATATGGAAATATCAAAGGTACCACCACCAAAGTCATATACAAATACACGTTTTTTGATGTTTTTCTGATAACCGTATGCGATAGCGGCGGCTGTAGGTTCGTTGAGTATTCTCTCCACCTTTAGACCAGCCATCTCACTTGCTCGTTTTACTGCAATTCTCTGAGACTCATTATAGAATGCAGGAACAGTAATAACTGCCCGTTCAATAGGTTCATTCAGGTATTGAGATGCCATATCCCTGAGCTCAGTAAGTATTATGGAAGATATCTGCTCAAGAGAGATAATAGAGCCTCTTATATCTACTGCACAGCTTCCATTTGCAGCTTCAACAATCTGGTATTTGAAATATTTGAGCATCTCCTGAACAGGCTTTGATCTAAATCTTCTCCCGATCAGTCTTTTTGAGCCTACAATTGAATTTTGAGGGTCTATTAGAAGATATCTCTGAGCCCTATAACCAGTAAGAATCTCTCCTTCCGGCAAAAATGAGACAATAGAAGGTACAGTACTATACCCTTCTCTGGAAGATATTATTATTGGTCTTCCATTCGAGACTATAGAAACTGAAGAATATGAAGTCCCAAGATCAATTCCTATTACTCGTCTACTCCCCATAAGCAGGATAATTTTAATCATAAAGATAATATATTTCAATATATTAAAATTGGTTTTCTTTCATTTTATTGAGTATTACTTGTTTATATACAATTTTTAGACATTTAAATTCTACAAAATGGGTGTTGAGATCCGGCACTATAAACCATAGACTATTAAAACAAAAAAAGAGAATGCTTGTCTATTGCAAAATGTGAAAAGATTGGTATATTATCTGACACCCGGTATCAGATATCAGGAGAACCAGTTATGCTGATAGTACAGAAGTATGGAGGAACCTCCGTTGCAAATATTGAAAGGATCAAAAACGTTGCCAGAAGAGCAGTAGAGGCCGCAAAAAAGGGGAATTCTGTTTTAGTTGTGGTCTCTGCTATGGCAGGTGAGACAGACAAACTTATTGGTCTTGCTCACAGTATAAATCAAAATCCATCATCAAGGGAAATGGACCTTTTGCTATCTTCGGGAGAGAGAGTAACCTCTGCTTTGACGGCTATGGCAATTGAGAATCTTGGACATAAGGCTATTGCGCTTACCGGCAGACAGCTCGGGATATATACCGATACGGTTCATACAAGAGCGCATATTGAGTATATCAGCGGAGAGCGTGCAAATAAGGCCTTAAAAGATGGGTGCATTGTTGTTGTTGCAGGATTTCAGGGAATTACAAAGGAGACTGAGGAGGTAACCACACTCGGTAGAGGTGGAAGCGATCTCTCTGCCGTTGCAATCGCCGGTGCGCTGAAGGCAGATCTGTGTGAAATTTATACAGATGTGGACGGTGTCTATACCGCCGATCCAAATATCGTAGAAAAGGCGAGAAAGATAAGAAAGATATCTTATGAAGAGATGATGGAGCTCGCATCACTCGGTGCAAAGGTCTTACATACCCGTTCTGTTGAAGTGGCTGCAAAATTTAATGTTCCATTAATGGTGAGATCGAGTTTTAATAATAATGAAGGCACTCTCATTACAAGGGAGGATGAAGATATGGAAAAAGTGGTCGTTTCTGCTGTTGCCCATGACAAAAATCAGGCAAGAATAACTTTACGAGGTGCAAAAAACAGACCTGGAGTTGCTGCAAAGATATTCAGGGCTATTGCAGACAAAAATATTATTGTTGATATGATAGGTCAGAACATTGTAAGAGGAGAAAATGCAGCAGATATTTCATTTACAATACCGAAGAGCGAAACCAGAGAGGCTATAAAGATACTGAAGGATTTGAAGAACAAAGTCGGATTTAAGGATATTGATGTGGATGAGAATATTGGTAAAGTCTCAAATGTGGGAGTGGGTATCAGAACTCATTCTTGCGTTGCAGCAAGGATGATTGAGGTTCTCTCCAAAAAGGGCATTAATAATTTGATGATAAATACATCGGAGATCAGCGTATCCTGTATAATTGAGGAAAAATATCTAAAGACGGCCGTCAGGGTATTACATGATGCGTTCGGGCTCGAGAATGAAATGACAGCACAACTTTCATAAAAACAGGGAATATCACCATGCACTACTTTAATTATAAGAAAGGCACACTCAATGCAGAAGATATTGCTCTTGACAAAATTGCAGATAAATACGGGACACCTCTATATGTCTATAGTCAAAAGACCATAAAAAGACATTTTCTCACATACAGAGATGCTTTCAAGTATGTAGATCACATTATATGTTTTGCAGTAAAGGCAAATGCCAACATCCACATATTGAGAATGCTGGGAAGACTCGGATGCGGGGCAGATATAGTAAGTGGAGGAGAACTCTATCTGGCGCTCAGGGCAGGAATTGACCCTAAAAAAATTGTATACACTGGCGTTGGAAAAACAGATGAGGAGATTCAATATGCAATCGGATCAAATATCCTTATGTTTAATGTTGAGTCAGAAGAGGAATTGAAACGAATTGATGAAATCGCCAGGAAAACACATAAGATTGTAAGAATAGGTCTCAGAGTAAATCCGGAGGTAGATGCAAAAACACATCCCTACATATCAACAGGTCTTAAAAAATATAAATTTGGAATACCAAT
>JBBISZ010000083.1:0-9834 GCA_037441045.1 Deltaproteobacteria bacterium
TATCTTCTGCAAATACAAGGATTTCTTCAGGAGACTCAAACATATAGCCGGTGTTGAAGAGTTCGGGTAATACTATTAGACGGGCATCTGAAAAGCGGATAAGTTCTATAGCGTGTTCTACATTATATCTAACATCCGCAAAAACGATATTCATCTGAACGGTGGCAACTTTCATTGATTAGTCTTATAATATTTTTTGCTATTTGTGTCAATATATCTTCCTGGATTGTGTTTTTGGGGCGTGATTAATTTATATATTTGTTATATAGAATAAGGCTTTTTAATAATAAATATTAATCTTACCTTTTATAGTTATAGGATATTTCTATTATAAAATTTATTAGATGTTTTGTTAGTTCAAAAGATCTTGTAGCGCCACTTTTAATAAAAAGGATTATCTGATCTCTGGAAATAATTGATGATATTATAATACCGTATATAAATAATAGAAAAAGCGTAATGAAAAAGAACGAAAAAATTGAGCCTTCTTCTTTAATATCGGGTTGTGATGAAAGAATCTCTTTGATTGAGAATAGTAGATGTTGTAATAAAAAGTAACCTACAAGAAGAAAAAAGTATTTTGATATGGCAGGGTTGAGTAAAGGTATAAGTATTGCGAAAAAGACTGAAAATAAAGGGAAAAAGTAGGGAGAGAGACCTATAAACGGATTGGGACTGGCTGAATACTCCACAAAACCAGATCCCTCATCAGTTACATTGAGCTTCTTTATCTTCCCAAAAAAGATTTTTGCAAAAATAAGATGCGTCATTTCATGCTCAAATGTCCTCAAAAATTTATTTTTTGTAAAAATTGGGAAAAGAATAATAGCAAATCCGAGTCCTGAGATGAAAAATAAATGTTCTTTGTACTGGTCTTTAATTTTTAATGCGAGCTCGTATATTGCTGATGCGTATCCATATATCAACGGGATTGAAATAATAATCACAACTGATTTTATGAATATCTTCATTTTGATTCTGATGATTTATTGCATATCCAGTCTATCTGTCTTAAAATCCCACGGAGTATCCTGACCTCTTTGGAAGTAATCTCAAGATTTACAGAAAGTCTTCTTAGAATGGGTGTAAGTCTCCCCGGTGCATCTTCCTTTAAAAAACCAATATTTTTAAGAGTATTTTCTGCGTGTCTTAGCATATCTTCGATTTCAGATATAGTGGCAACAGGATCTTTTTTTATAAATGTATTTTTTTCATCTGATACAAAGTATTTTTTTAATTCATAACATATTATAGTTACAGCATGGGAGAGATTCATTGATGGGTATAAATCGGAAGTTGGAATAGATACTACCTTGTGACAGAAAGAGATCTCATCATTTGATAAGCCTCTGAATTCAGTACCAAAGATGATTCCATATCTCAAATACGGGTTTGAAAGCATAAGGTCTGCCAGTTCCCATGGAGAGAGAGGATATTCCTTTGAACGGCTTGTTGTTCCAATTAGAATATTAAGATCCTTTGTTGCGTCCAGGATATTATTGAAGATCTCCCGGCTGTCCAGAATATCTCTGGCATATACTGAATTTTCATAAGCCTCTCTCATATTTCCTTGAGGTGGACAGATAATCCTCATATTGGTAAATCCAAAGTTTTTCATTGCCCTAGCTGTCTGCCCCAAATTTCTAATCTTCTCTGGTTTGTGGAGAATAATATAAGTGTTTTCCAGAAGGCTCATATATATTTTCAGGGTCTTGAAAAGATGTATCTATGGTTATAAGCCTCAACATCATCATAGACCGTTTTTATCTGAATAACCTTAAATATCAGAAGAATTGTAGGGATGACCCCGAGCGATATCAATGAATAATCTGTAACTTTTGTCCCCGTATATGCCCAGATTGATGTACCTATTAGCGTTGCATCAATAAATGTAAATGTGAGCCCTTTTGAAATATTATTTGCATAGTAATTTCCTGCTCCAAGACCCGGGGCAATAGAAAGTGTAAGAGCCAGAGGCATGCTTAACTGTTCTTGTGGACGAGAAGATTCTAATGAAAAAGATGGTGTAGAGCAGAGGAGAATAATTGCTGTTGTGATAATAAGTATTTTCATTCTTCAATATATGTGGGATTTATCTTTCTCAGGCATTCAGAATACTTTCTACTCTATTTCTTCCGTTGTTTTTTGCCTTGTATAAATATTCATCTGCGACCCTGAACATCTCCTCAGGTGTCTTGAAATTGCCGTCTTTGAGAGTCGAAAGTCCTATACTGATGGTGATCGGGATCTTTATACCCTGAAATTTGAATTCATGTTTTTCAATAGCCCTTCTTATTCGCATTGCAAAGACAAAAGCCTTCTCCTCATCCGTATCCCTGAGAAGAATTACAAATTCCTCTCCACCATATCGAGCAAAAATATCTTCATTCCTGATGAGTTGTTGAATGACATCAGCCAGTTGCCTCAGAACATAGTCTCCAGCCTGATGTCCGTATGTATCATTTACCTTTTTAAAGTGGTCAATATCAATAATGGCAAGTGAATAGACTTTTGAATGTCTTAGGGCATAACTGAATTCCTGAATAAATCTTTCGGCAAAAAACTTTCTGTTGAATACCTTGGTCAGGTGATCTTTTGTGGCACTATCGTACATCCTTTTATTTAATTCTTCTTCAAGGTCATCCTGATAACTGAATTTGAAAATAGTTGTGGATCCAATCTGGATTTTATCACCATCTTTTAGAACATGTTCAGTAATTCGAGTGCCATTAAAGTATGTCCCATTTGTACTTCCAAGGTCTACAATCATTATCTGACCATCTGCCATACGTATTATCTTTGCATGCTTTCTTGAAACACCTTCGTCCTCAATATGAATCTCTGCATCATCAGATCTGCCTATAAGCATCTCATTCTGCTCAATTTTGAACATTGTACCTGCAAGTTTACCAGAAATTACGATAAAAAATGCCTTTCTGTTCTTATTCTCAGTTTTTATATCTTTGAGGTCTATGACTCGAGTTTTTTCTTCTTTTTCTTCGCTCATAGCTAAAAATTAGAATAAATTTTCAAATAATTCAAATAAATATTAAACAGCAGTGATAATAATCACTAATTTATTAAAGTTGCAAATGAAAAATTAATCTTTTTTATCATTATCATCCTGTGGTTCTACTCCAAATTCACCTTTCATCCCGGCAATTCTATCAAGTGCCGCAGCCAGTTCCCCTCTTATTGTCATATATGCCTTATCAAGATTCTCGTTCTTTTTTCTGAGTGACGATGCCTCGCGCGATTTTTCCTCAGCTATCTGCTTTAATTTACCCACCTGGTCTTCAAGAATCTTTATCCTGTTCTGATAAAGTTGAAGGTTATTCCTATATTCTTCCAGTTTGTATTCGCTTTCATAGATCAGGATCTTCTTTTCCAGTTCTTTGATCCTGTTATTTTGCTCATTTATTATTTTTTGTTCTTTTTCTGAACCTTCCATCGAAGCCTTATCTACCTTATTTCCTTTTGCTTTTATATCTTCAAGTTCAATATTGAGTTGTCTTATCTTATCCTCATAACCCGCTATTTTGCTTTCTGATGCCTCCAATTTTTCTGATAATTCTTTGTTCTTACTCTCCAGTTCAAATATTTCTGCTTTTATCTGTTTGTGTTTTGCCTTTATTTCATTGTTTTCATCTTTTATCTCTTTGATATCCTTGATATTTTTATCATTTTCTTTTTTTAAGGCATCATTCTGATTTTTAAGTTGTTGCCTTTCCTCTTCCATACGGTTCATTAGATTTGAGCGTGAAAGATATAAATATAGAATAAATCCATTTGAGATAACGAGTGCGATGATTATTAAAATAAAAATAATACTGTTCTCCATATTGACCCTCTTATTCAATCTGTTTGATAAAATCCTTTAATCTGTTTATTCCCTTAAGAATATCTTTTTCAGATGTGGCAAAAGATAATCTTAAGAAACTATCAGTACCAAAAGCAATCCCTGGAATTGTTGCAACATAATAATTTTCGAGGAGTTTTAGTGCAAAATCCTCTGAACTCTTAATTATGGTATCTTTAAATTTTTTGCCAAGAAATCCTGAGATATCGACAAACATATAAAATGCACCGTCAGGTTTAATAGGCAAAAGACCATTAATATCTGTTATTCCTTCGTACATAATATTCATTCTTCTTTTAAATTCAAGTCTCATTGTCTCTATTTCGTTTATATCTGTTGAAAGGGCAAACAGTGCCGCATATTGAGATATTGTAGATGCATTTGAAGTAGTGTGATCCTGAATTCTCGTCATCGCAGAAATAATCTCGGTATTTGCTGCTGCGTATCCTATTCTGAATCCAGTCATTGAAAATGATTTTGAAAGGCCATTTATAATAATCGTTCTGTATCTGAGATCTGGTGCAACATTCAGAATAGATGTAAATTTCTCATCAGTATATATAAGTTTTTCATAAATATCGTCTGAGATAATCCATGTTGATGGGTTTTCTCTCAACACACTGGCTATTTCCATAAGTTCATCTCTGGAATATATGGCGCCGGTAGGATTGGATGGAGAATTTATTATTATGGCTTTTACAGTAGAATCTATGGATCTTTTTAAGTTTTCTGCATTTATCTTATACTTGTTATTTCTGTCACCATTTATAAGTCTATATCGAGCACCTGCAAAATTTACAATCTCAGGGTAAGATACCCAGTATGGTAGAGGAATAAGAATGGTTTCATCTTCATCCAGAAGTGAGAGTAGTGCATTAAAAATGCATTGTTTTGCACCATTTGAAACTATTATCTCCTCAGGGGCATATTTGAGATTATTGTCTTTTTCCAGTTTTTTACAAATAGCCTCTTTTAATTCAGGTATTCCTGATGTTGCTGTGTACTTGGTCCTTCCCTGTCTTAATGCCTCCATTGCAGCCTCTTTAATTGATTGAGGTGTATCAAAATCGGGTTCGCCGGCAGCAAATGTTATTATAGGCTTCCCTTCTGACTTCATCTTTTTTGCTGTGGCTGTAATCCTTAATGTCGGTGAGGGGTGAATCATATTGACTCTTTTTGAAAGCATAAAACTCTCCTTTCAGAGAAAGGACTTTCTATCAAAATTCGTGGAAATTTACAAATAAAATATAAAAGCCTGTCTGAGTAATTTTCCTGTTTTACTTGATATTTTTACAACATCTAAAACCAGTAGAGTAATCATGATAAGTAAAACCATGTGCAGTTGTTGTATAATTACAACCAGAACCATTGATTTTTGCATCCCCATAAAATCCGCCCTTGAATGTCCCTTCTGGATCGGAGATCCATTCATGCAAATTTCCATGCATATCATAGACTCCATAATAACTGACACATAGGGAGTATTCTCCACCTCTGGATATTGTGTCAGGCATCTGATTTATGCCAGGGTCATTAAATTGCTGATAGTTGAGCTTTGAAGGATCACAGGGATTTAAATTAAAGTAGTCACACAATGGATGATGTCCTGTAATATATGTATCATTACAAAAGTCTTTCTCATATTGATTCCCATAAGGGTAAATCCAATTATAAGGACCCTTGCAGGCCTTGAGCCATTCGTTTAATGTGCAGAGCCTTTTACCGGCGTTTTTGCAGGCTATTTCTGCCTCCTGACCGGAGATATATGCCTGAGGATATCTATCTCTTGATGGTAGAGCTCTAACAATAGAGTTTCCAACTGTATAATATGGCTCTCTTTCTACCCATTTATTATCTATAAACTCCTCCAGACTTGCCTCATACAAATCAATACAGAATTGTTCATCAATATTTGCCATATCTTCAGGGCATATATCTGTATATATGTCTGAAAATCCTGCATCAGTATCACTTTCAATATCTTCATAATTTGAATCAATATTGTTTGCATCATTTAATTTTATCTCATCCGAATATGTTTCTACAATATTATCATCAAAATTAATATCTTCTAATTCGGTCATTCGCGTATCTATTGTTAATGAATCCTGTAGGTTATCATTGTCAGATGATTCAATATCAATCAGAGTATTATCTTTATCTTTATCTGATATTGCAGAAAAATCATTAACACTATCTACAAACAAAATTATATCTTCATAAAAATAAATATCGGTATTTTCATTGTTTTCATTCGTGCAAGATAATAATATCAAAGGTAGTAGAAAAACATATAACAAAATATATGAGACCGTATTTTTTAACATTATAAAATAAACCTTAACAAATGATATGTTTAAAAATAAAGAAGCCCGCAACAAGCGGGCTATAATTTTCAACATTGGCAAATTTTACTGCTGAGCTGCTTTGCAAGCCGTATCAATTGCTGCAGTATAAGTGTCACACTTGAAATCCTTGAGAGCTGCTTCTGCTGCAGTCTTTGTATCGCCTTCGCACTTGGTATCAGTAGTTGTTGAGCCACTACCAGAACAGCCTTCTGCTTTCGGATCTGTCACACATTTACATGAAACGCAGTCAGAATAATTCTTGCAGGCTGTTTTCATACAATCTAAAACTTTGTCAGCCAGTTCCTCACATGGGCTCTTATCATCGCCACACTGTGCTAAGAATGCTGCGCCGATTACAAGGGCCGCAAAAACCAATAAAATACTTACCTTTTTCATTCTGCCTCCTTGGCTAATGGTTAATAGTTATTAACTTTAACTAAAAAATGATTGCATAATTTGTATTTGTAGTCCAATAAAATTGTCTGTTTTGTAATTTTTATCACATATTTGATTTGATTTTCTGGCTTTCATCAACCTCATTATGAAAGTATGTTCTTATAGTTATAATAGAATCAATACAGATCACAATACACAAAATGGCAATGAAAATTGCAATAATTCCTACCATTGAAAATTTATATTTTAATATTAATTCAAATAACGACCAGAGGCTCATAATAATCATAAGGACTGCAGGAATCAGTGTGTACCATATAGTTCTATGATTTTTTAATAAATACACAGTCAGGACAAGAAGTACCAACCCGGCAAGAAGCTGATTGGTAGTTCCAAAAAGGGGCCATATTACTTTCCACGCAGGTAGTACATTCTGCGTTATTGGGTCTTTCATGGTTGAGAAGAGTCCTATTATTGGGAGTATGAGTGTTGAAAGAGTAGCGATCCACCTGTTTGATGGTTTGGTGAGATTGGTAAATTCCTGAAATATGTATCTACCAAGTCTGGTTGCTGTGTCGAGAGTGGTCAGTATGAATGATGAAAGTGCAAGTAACCCGAAGGTTTTTCCCGCAGAGGATGAAAATCCAAATATGCTCAGAAATTTTGCAATACCTTCAGCATATACTATGAGCGGTGCTTTTGTAGATAACTCCTTTGAAGGCAATAATATCATAACTGTTGAGAGGGCAATTACTGCCACAAGCCCTTCAATAAGCATTGCACCATATCCAATTTTAATGGCATCACTCTCTTTATCAATCTGCTTGGATGTGGTACCTGAGCCAACGAGGGCGTGAAAACCCGAGACAGCACCACAGGCTATAGTTACAAATACAAGCGGGAATAATGGGCCGAGATAATCTGATCTATATGAGGTAAAGAGCGGATAGCTTATTTCATATCCACCAAAAATAATTCCGATTACGCCAGCCAGAACAGAAGAATAAAGGAGATATGAACTTAAATAATCTCTTGGTTGAAGCAATAACCAGACGGGCAGGGTAGAGGCAATAAAAATGTATATTAGCAATATTAGATCGTAAAATCTACCCTGAGAGCCCATAAATTCAGGGACATTGGTTAGAGGATAATGAATACCTAAATATATTCCCCAAAAAACAAGGGGTACAAATATAAATGTTCCAAGTAAGATTTTTAGTCTCAATCTGTAAATGGATATACCAAAAAGCACAGCCAGAAAAATGTATAAAAAAGATGCAGTAGCTGTTGCCCCATCTTCAACGAAGGAATTTGATGTAAGGTCTGTAAAGACTATCAAAATATAGACAAGTGCAAGCCAGACAAATAGTAGAAAGAGTCTATATGATAGTGGAGATATATACCTGTTGGCAATTTCAGAGATAGAACGTCCCTGATGACGGATTGATGCAATTATTGCCCCCATATCATGTGTCCCACCAATGAATATTGCACCGATAATTATCCACAATAAGGCTGGCAACCATCCAAATGCAATACCAACTATGATTGGTCCTACAATAGGTCCTGCACCTGCTATTGAAGAGAAATGGTGTCCAAAAAGTATAATTGGATTTGTGGGAATAAAATCTATATTGTCTCTCTGTGTATGTGAAGGTGCAGGATTATTATCATTGATTGAAAAGAGTCTGGATAGAACTTTTTCCCCATAAAAATAGTATGCAATTAAAAATAATATCAGTGTTGAAATAAATACAATGAACAACATTTAATTTATCTCCTTGTTCTTAAGAAATGTGTCATTTAAAAACCCAGTAATGTCATTCACATCTGTCAGACATACAGCATTTAGACCCTCTATTAAAGCCCTATCTATATTTGGCTGCTGGTCATCAATAAATAACAGTTCCTCCGGTTTTGATGATAATTTATCTGCAACATACCTGAATAATCTTCTATCTCTCTTCCCCATGCCTATATAGTAAGAGTTGAAGATAAAGTCAAAGTATCTAAAGAAATCATATTTTTCATTTAATCTATCAAGCCAGTCTGTCTGGTCTGATAAAATTGCTGAGATGACATTTTGTTCTCTGACCATAGTTACAATATCCAGAATGGATTTTCTAATCTTAAACGAATCAATTATTATCTTTTCAAATTCTAATTTATTTATTTTAATTTTGAAAGTATCTTCTATTGACTTAATATATGCTTTCTGAGAGCTTTTTCCAATTATATACCCTGTATCATATATTAAATCAGCACATCTTTTGAAAAATTCTATCCTATCAATTTTATATTTATCTGCAAGGATATACAGTCCTTCTCTATAACCTTCGTCTGCAATAACTCCACCAAAATCAAGTAGTAATCCTTTGTATTTCATATTATCTGTGGTCGATAAAATAGTGCATACCTCTTCCTGGTTTAAAAACCCATCTTGCAAATAACTCATCCATATATGATTTAGCACCTCTAACTGATTCATAAATATCCATATTTGATGCAAGATTTGCGCATATAGCAGCTGAGAAATGGCACCCTGTACCATGTACTTCTTTGTTAATTTTCTTGGAAGTTACCTTTATAAACTCCTCACCATCATAAAGAATATCTATTGCCTCATCCTTGAGATGTCCTCCTTTTACTACAATATATTGAGCACCAAGATTATGAATTCTTCTTGCAGCCTCCATCATGCTCTCAACATCTTTAACAACCATTTCACATAATACGGATGCCTCCCTAAGGTTTGGGGTTACAACTGTTGAGATTGGGATCATCTCCTTTATCAATGTTCTGACTGAAATTGGGTCCATTATTGATGCACCTGTTGAAGAAACGATAATTGGATCAAGAACAATAGACCCAGAGTAACCTATATCTTTAAGGAATCTTGTAATAGAAATAATATTAGATTTTGATGCCATCATACCGATTTTGATAGCGTCGATATGAAAATCTGCGAAGAGTAATTCAAGTTGCCTTATAACCATAGCACTTGTGATTGGACTAACAACTGTAAGATCAGTTGAATTTTGCGCTGTAATAGCAGTTGTCACCCCAAATCCGTAAACGCCCATCGAAGAAAATACTTTAATATCAGCAAGAATTCCTGCACCCGCAGATGGGTCGTAACCTGCAATGGAAAGTGCTATCTTCATTTACACCTCACATCTTTTAACAAAATATTTAAATATTTTTTATCATTGTAAAATCGTTCATCATTAT
>JBBISZ010000084.1:0-9829 GCA_037441045.1 Deltaproteobacteria bacterium
ATTGAGCCCTGCTCAGCCTTTCTCTTTACCTCCTCAATCTCTGATTTCATGCTCTCAATTAATTTGTCTTTTTCTTTGATCTTCAATAAAAACTCATCATCCACAGCCTGTCTGATCTTCTCCCTCTCTACTTTTAGCCTTTCTAAAAACTCCTTCTCCTTTTCAAGGGCAATCTTCTCCTTTAATTCCTCCTTCTCCTGTCTGACCTTCAAAAGCTCAAGCTCCATCTTTTGAAAATCAATAAGCCTTTTATTCTTCTCCTCCAGATCCTTTTTTAATGAATTTATCAATTCAGCCGTCTCATCATTTACCTTCTTCCTCAATGATTCCTCTATCCTTATCTTCTCCTCATTGATTCTCTCCTGAACCTTCTTGTTCAGGGTCTCCTGCATTTATAATCTCTCTTCTTCTATCTTCTGCCACTCTCTTTCAATATCACCAAACTTATTCTGTAATTCAGATTCTTTTAATAAAAGCTCTTTCTGATACTTCTCTTGAAGCTTCTCATCAATCTGTTTATAAAGAACCTCACTAACATCTATTGGTGTTTTGCAATTTGGGCACAGAATTGTGTTCTTATTCATCGTTTTGTTCCTCTCTGAAGTAATTCATCTACAATCCATGAAAGGTTATAAATATTTCGCAATGCCTCAACAATGCCTGATGAATGTACGGCGACAGCCCTTGCCTTCTCATCTGAATATACAAATGTTGCAGCGAGTCCGTGAATATTTGAATCAAATATCAGCCCAACAATCTGATGTTCTTTGTTAATGACAGGGCTTCCTGAATTGCCACCCACAATATCGGCAGTAGAAACAAAATTAAGGGGGGTATTCAAATTTACATACTTCTCTCTCTCAACATAACGGGGTGGTAGATCAAAGGGGCTTTTGTTTTTAAATTCTGCAGATCTTGCATACAGTCCATAAAAGACCGTCTGGGGGGGAACTATTGTGCCCTCAGCCTCATATCCTTTTACAACCCCAAAAGAAATTCGTGGAGTAAATGTTGCATCAGGGGGCAGTGAAAAGCCGTATGACTTGAATCTAACAGACTGAATCGTCCTGCTTGCACCCTTTTCAACACTATCAATCTTATCTTCGTAATACTTTCTATTCTTCCTGAGATACGGTTCAATCTTTGCAGCAATTTTCATCAGTGGGTCATCAGACTTTGATAGATATTCTATCCACTCCTTTTCATTCATGGATTCACCTTTTTTCACAAGATCTCTTCTGTATTCCACATTATATATTTTTGTCTTACTGGTTAACTCCTCTACAAGTTCATCAACTTTCTTATCTGAGAGCAGGAGTTTAATAAACTCATGGGAACTACCAAGATCATTGATCGTCTCCTCAATTGCAGTTTTTAATAATGTTTTTTCTACTCCTTTGTAAATAGGAGCCTTTGAATATAATTGATGCTCAAGAGAAGGGAGCGATGAGTCTCTATACTCTTCAAATCTCTCCTCATTTGGCTTCTTCTTCTCCAGAACCATCTGTACAATGGTAAAAGCCCTTGAGAAGAGCTCTGAATAGTTTACAACAATACGGCTTGATAGTGCGACTGGAAATATCTTTTTATACTCTTTTTGAGCACCCTCTATTTTTGCAAGAGCAGATTTCAGGTCTTTTAACTCTTGGGGGGACTTCTCTACATTCTTAAGAAGATTTTTTTCTTCCTCCACCTTCTTTTCAAAAACAGATTTATCAAGTAAGGCATCCAGCATCCCCTTATTTGCCTTGTATGAATTTTCAAACATAAATATGAGTTCCTTACTCTGCCTCTTGTTCTCCTCTGACTTTGATGCATACTCCTTAAGCGCCTCTATAAACCTCTTTGCCTTCTTTACACGAACAGGATAAAACACATCCCTCTGGAATGTAAGTTGAGATACAGTATAAAGTCTCTTTGTTGTACCGGGATTTCCTATTACAAAGACAAGTTCATTCTCAACTGCCCCGTTTTCATTAAATTTAAAAAAGTATTCAGGTCTATACGGCTTGTTATCAACGTATATTCTAAAGAATGCCACATCCAGATCATACCTCGGATATGTAAAATTATCGGGATCTCCTCCAAAAAAGGCGATCTGTTGCTCAGGGGCAAAGACCAGTCTCACATCGGTAAACTTTTTATATCTATAAAGCGAATACTGACCACCACCATACAGAGTTACAACATTGCATTTCAACTTTGTAGTCTCGTTGCACTCCTTTTCAATCTTTGCCATCTCCTGTCTTCTAAGCTTTCCTTTTTCGGCATCAGTCTTCCCATTCTTCTCAGCGGAAACCACCCGCTCGGTTACATCATCTATCGAATAAAGCATGTTCACTTCAAGGTCAGGACATTTAACCTCATCATTGATACTTTGAGAAATAAATCCGTTCTTTACATAATCCTTTTCAGGAGTAGAAATCTTCTGGATACAGTCAAACCCGATATGATGATTGGTCATAACAAGCCCGTTCTCTGATACGAACGAGCCAGAGCCACCATTGTTAAATCTGACCGATGCCCTCATAGAGAATTCAAACCATTTATTATCAAGCTTTACTCCATATTTTTTTGCAATCTGTTCAATTGGTGGATTATCAAATGTAAACATCCCTTCGTCTGCAAAAAGGGTGAAACCAAACATTATAAAAATAGCCGACAAGAATAATTTTTTTACCATAAATAACCTCCTTAAAGGTCTGGAATATACTTATAAACATCTATTTTCAAGTGTAAAAAGGTTTTAATTAAATTTATCTGCAATATTTATCAAGTCCAGATGACCATATTGTTGCTATTCCCGAAAAAAAAATAATTAGATTCAGTAATAGTTAGAAAATAATATCACCTTAAAAGGAGAGATAAATCCATACCAGGAATAGGAAGTAATTGAATATGAGGAGGCAACAGGAAAACTGAAAGAAGTATATGATAACCTTATGAAAAGCTGCGGGAAACTTGCTGCAGTTTATAAAATTCAAAGTTTATGGCCAGAAAGTATTGTAGCATATATGTCGTTATACAGGGAAATAATGTATAGTCGTTCTGAACTCTCGCGAGCAGAAAGAGAACTGATTGGAACTGTAGTGTCAATTACTAATGGATGTAAATATTGTACAAAACACCATTCAGAAGCATTAGATCATTACTGGAAAGATAGTAATAAAATTGAAAAACTGATAAATGTTAGTTACGACGAAATTCTTTCACCAAAAGAAAAAGCAATGTGTGATTTTGCGAAACATTTAACATTGTATCCAGACCAGCATGAAAAAAATGATTTTCCAATTTAGCTGATAAATGCTGGACTAAGTGGTGCCGGGATTTTAGATGTTGTTTTAGTAACAGCATATTTTAACTTTGTAAATCGTATTGTACTTTCTTTAGGTGTAGAACTGGAGGCTGATCACAAAAAAGGTTATAATTATTGAGAGAAATGGATGTCAGTATATAAGAAAAAATTACATGGCACTATAAGGTATCTTCACTGTAGCTTTTATTCTTTCCTGGTTTAGCTTTTTCCTCTGTTTTTTTATTTTTCTGGCAATTAACATTTTCTTCTTCTGGTAAATTAATATCTTCTGGTAAATTAATATCTTCTGGTAAATTAATATCGCTATAAACAGACAAAATAATCAAATAAATAATAATTAAACAACCACATAGCAAACACATAGAATAAAAAGCACGAAACCGGTTTCGCTTGTTTCGCTTTTAATAAATATCTCCATTATTATCTCAAAACCAAAATCTATTATTTTATTAATGATAACTTGAATTATCCTGTCCACTATCTTTTCCAGGATTTTACAACTTATCGCTACCATTATCATTATTATTAATCTTCCAAACATAACTTAAATTATAAAAGGTCAATACACAAAATCGCAAAATTAGTAAGAAATGTCAGCAATGTTCTTATTTTTTTATAAAAAGGAGGGAAAAAGTAACTGACACTATCATTTATTAACATTAACAGCAAGAATATAGTGATATTTCTACAATAATATCAATATGTTAATATAAAAAGTACCTGGCACTTTATTTAACTGGCACTTATTTTTTCATATCTCTTGTTGTAGAAAAGAAAGAAAAATACCCGGCACTCTTAGATAAAAATATTTCGTAATTTTAAAAGAACTATGTTAAAAAACCTAACCATATAACCATAAGTAATAAATTGGAATAGATCTATAAATAAATGAACTATATAAAAGTATCTGGCACCTTTTAAGCTCAGTTGAAAAAAACCTTAACAATATTTAATAAATACCCAATAATATCAATATGTTAATGACATGGAGGGCAGATTAAAGTACCTGGCACTTATGACGGCTATCCTTTTTATTTTTCAATTTATATCAATAATAACAAATAGTTAAACAGGCAGAATAAGAAATAAGGAACCTTACACTTTTTTTAATATAGTAAATATAAAATTTTACCCACTTATCTCATTATTTTTAGAAACAATAAAAACTCTGGATAAACTCTGGATATAAGATGAATTACTTATTTTTATTGTTAGGGCTTGTAATCTTAAACCAATCAATAATATTCAATAGTCTGTAAATGTACCTGGCACCAATATCTGAAAAATACCGTGGTATTTGATTTTTTGCAATAATATCAACGAATTAATATTAAGAATCTAATAAAAAGTAACTGGCACTTTTGTGCTTTTGTGAACTTTTATTCCTGAAATGGATAGAAGATATAAAAGATTATAGAAATAGAAAATAATACCCAGAGTCCAGCTCCTACCTCTCTACCTTTCCCGGATATTACCTTAATTAATGGATAAATCACAAATCCTGCGGTCATACCAATTCCTATATTATAGGAAAAACACATCAATGCAACCACTGTAAATGCTGGAACGACCTCGGTTAGATCAGAGAAATCTATCTTTACTATTGGAGAGAGCATCAACATACCTACCACCACGAGCGCTGGCGAATAAGCACAGGCAGGGACAGACGAAAAGAGCGGAGAGAAAAAAATACACAACAAAAATAGAAAAGCTGTAATTATATTTGCAAATCCTGACCTTGCACCTGCCTCAATACCTGTTGCAGATTCTATATATGCCCCACTTGTAGTCGTACCAAAGAGAGAAGCCAGAATTGTACTCAGTGCATCAACAAGCATCGGCTTTTCAATATTCTCTAACTCGCCTTTCTCGTTTAAGAGATCTGCCTTCATTCCGAGGGCAATAAGTGTACCGATTGTATCAATAAAAGCCATAACAAACAGGGTAAGAATAACAGATATAAACCCGAAATTGAGAGCACCCAGAATATCCAGTTTTAAGAATATCTCTTAAAAATCGGGAGGTGCAGAGACTACAGACTGAGGAAGTGGTGATACTCCCAACCCAAAAGATACAAGAGTAATTATTAGAATGCTTATAAGTATTGCTCCCGGGACTCTTTTAATCATAAGAAAAGTCATAAGGGTAAACCCGATGATTGAGAGAAATACAGGAAGGCTTCTGAGATTTCCAACATGCACGGGTGCCCCGGGAACACCGCAGACCACAATTCCTGCATCGGTAAGTCCAATAAATGTCATGAAGAGTCCAATTCCTACAGAAAATGCCACCTTGAGGCTTAATGGTATTGAATTTGCCAGCCAGCTTCTTATTTTAAGTATTGTAATAATTGTAAAGAGGACTCCGCTGATAAAGATTGCCCCGAGTGCTGTCTGCCATGAGTATCCCATCACCTTTACAACAGTGTAAGCAATAAAGGCATTTTCACCCATATATGGGGCAATTGCAATTGGCATTCTTGCATATAACCCCATAAGAAGTGTTCCAAAGAATGCTGAGAGAATGGTTGCCATCATTGAGGCACCAAAGGGAATCCCCGCCGCTTCCAGAATCTTTGGATTCACAACTACGATATATACCATTGTAATAAATGTAGTTGCTCCACCTATGATCTCATTTGAAAAATCGGTCTTTAGTTCATCAAATCTAAAATATTTTTTTATTTTTTCTATCATCTTTTTACCTCACTTGGATATATATTTATTATCCAAATTGTTGTTTTGCAAACTTAAACTGTAATCAATTCACGATCTGGAAATTGAGGACGATATCAAAGTTTCATTAAAAATAATTGACTCAAATGTGAAATAATTATACATATTATCCATCTATGAACGATGAAAACATACAGATATCCTCAGGTAAGGGCTGGCTATACAAGCTCAACGATATGCTATACGGTCCTGTACCTTCTCAGGTAATAGCAGATATGATCAACAAGGGAATCTTAAATGCAAATTCGGATATATCCATTGAAGATGGTGAATGGAAGAAAATAAAAGATGTACATCAATTTAACCAGTTTGTAATTCAATATGAGACAAGAAAGAGGAGAGAGGCGATTGAGAGGGAGGAACGCAAACAGAAAAGACTCGAGATAATAATTTTTTCTATCAAGATATTATCAGGGCTTTTGATACTGGTAATTATAGGTCTGGGTAGCTATTATGGATATAAAAAGTATGTTGCATCACGTAAAACAACAAAACCTCCTCTTGAGGATGACTCAGTAGAGATAACCGGTGTTACAATGGATGAGTGGCTTGAAAAACATCCGCCACTTGTAGCCCTCGGGACAAAAAAGATAGAAACAAAACAGGAAGAGTCAAAGGTTGAAGAAAAGACCACTGGCAGGACTGGTAAGAAGGAAAAATTATCAGGTAAAGAAAAGAAGGGTACAAAAGAGACTGAAAAAGGGACAAAAATTGCAAAGGCAGACAGCCCGGCAGTAAAAGAACAGAATCCCGATATGCCCGAGCAACTTACTGATGCCGAAATATATGAGATGATTCAGAAAAACATATCCAAACTGTTTATATGCATAAAGGAGGAGATACAGAGAACACCTGATTTGAGAGGTGAGTTGTTAATAGAATTTGTAATAAAGAATGACGGTAGAATTGCAGATCTCAAAATTGAGGATCCGAGATTTTCATCAGGCCCAATGTACGACTGTTTTCTGAAAAAACTTATGATGTGGAAGTTTAGATCATTTTATGGAGAACGAAAAATTGTCAAATATCCATTCTATATCAAATCAAAAAAATAAAATAACAACTCATCTGCTATTTTGCACACCTATACTATTTTTAGTAACTTTCATTTCATGTGACACAAGATATGATTATCTAAAAAATCATAATATTACTGATGCGGATACAGGAAATAATGAGCAGGACGAAATAGAACTAATAAATAATATAAGGATCTCCGCATCTGCAACAGCGATACGAAGTGGATTTGAATGGGTGAGAGAGGCTGAAGATTCCATCTTTACTATTAGAGATGATATTGACTCTACCTGTTATAAAGCCCCTATTAACATTGAGACAGAGATCCTGCTTGATATATACACAACATACAGGGAACAGATTTCCCTATCTGCACTAATTATGAATGTCAGATCAGACAAAGATATTAAATTCAAGATTTCTCTCTACGATATGTGCAACGTAGAAAGAATTTTTGAGACTGATTATTATGCAAAAGAGCCTCTTGATCTTAAAGATATCAAAGCAGGTTGTGTTAAAATCTCTTTTATTTCAAATAATGTATTTGAAATATGCTCCATTTCACTTAAAGGTAAGACCAATAATACAATAACACCTGTATATGAGCCAGTGGAGAACAACAATAATCTGCACAGGTATTCAGGAGTAATTGAAGGATTTTATGGAATTCCATGGTCAAATTCTGAGAGAGAGAAGATATTTAATATCCTCAACAGATATGGTCTTAAGATGTATGTTTATGCACCCAAGAATGAGGAGAAGCACAGAGCCCTATGGAGGGAAAGATACACTGAAAGTGAACTAAAGAATTTTGTAAGCCTCAATGAGAAGGCAAAGAAAAATAATGTTGACTTTTACTACGCCATAAGCCCATTTATTGACTTTGATTATGAAGGTGACACCGACTTAAATATATTATCAGAGAAATTGGCAGGTTTTGTAAAGTCTGGAATAAATCATCTGGGGATTTTTGCCGACGATATAGAACTTGAGAAGGATATAAAGGTCAATTCTACTCTGGGGAAAAGACACGCAGATATTGTAAACAGATTATATGATAATCTTCAAAAAATAAATCCTGACATCACATTGCTGTTTGTTGGAACTGTCTATTCAGATGAGAGAATCTACGCCTTTGAAGATGGAGAAGGCTACCTGAAAGAGATTTCTCATCTCAACGACAACATAAAAATTTTCTGGACGGGCAGGCAGACAAGTGGTGCCTCCATCGGATATGAGGATGTTGAAAAATTTATTCTGATTATAGGCAAAAGACCGATTATCTGGGACAACTACTGGGCAAATGATGGTGGGGATGGATTTCTGGCAAATCTTTATATGTCAAATTATGAAGGTAGATCAAATGACTTTCAGAATTATACGGATGGAATTGCAATCAATCCGCTCATTCAGGGTTCCCTCTCAAGAACAAATCTCATAAAATTTGGAGAATGGTTAATAAGCAACAATATTGAAGATCAAAAAAAATGGGCAGAAGAGGAATTTTCAAAATTTGGTTTATTAAACAATAAACGGGGTGGCACTTTGAGTATTACATACCTTCGATTGGTATCTGATATTTTCAATGGAAATGCTAAAAAATCTATTGAATATCTGGATTTGAATAATGCTATTGACAGTGTGATTAATGGACTATCAAGGGGCGATATATCAATTACACATATAACCGATTTACTTAGAATATTTGCAAGGATGTACTCAACAGATCAGATAATATATAATTCAAATATTGACCCATTACTTTACGATGAACTTTTCTTTCCATTGAGCAAAGTTAAATATGATGCGCTCGCAGGGATGTATGCCATACAATATCTGCTGAATAAGATCAATTCAGTTGAAGATTCTGCCTTATTGAAAAAATTAAATAATGCTATTGATAAAGCTGCAAAGTCCCGATTTGGATATAGCAGGAAAAAGTTAAACGATTTTTTTAACTTCATAAAAAACTTCACTCCTGATAGAGAATACAAGATTGACATCTTACCCCAGAAGGGAGGTCTTTCAGGAAAGTGTACCAGTGGCTCACCGATGGAGATTCAACCTTTTGATGGGGCTGATAAGATAGAACTATTCGGCTTATCTGGAGATGATTACTCAATTATCGGAGAAAAAATCATTCTTAAAATAAACCGACCCGGCAACTATTCAATAAGCATACTCGGTAAATCCTCAACCGGTACAAACGTAGTATGGTTTAACTTTTTATGTAGATAAATAGTTGGATGTTTAAATTAATTTCTTTTTGTGATATCTGAACCCATGGTTTTCATCAATAAGGAGAAAAAATATGACCGATATAGAGATTGCAAGGCAGAAGAGAAAAGAGATGAAACCAGTAATTGATATTGCACAAAGTCTCGGCATAGATAGGAACGAACTTACTCTTTATGGTGATTACATTGCCAAAGTAGATTTTTATTCTGTACTAAAAAGAAAACAAAACAACAAGAATGGTAAACTTATTGTAGTAACTGCAACCACACCGACTCCGCTTGGTGAGGGTAAGACAGTTACCTCCATAGGTCTTACTCAGGGAATAGGTAGACTTGGAAAGAAGGTTGCGCTCTGTATAAGACAGCCATCACTCGGTCCTGTATTTGGGATCAAAGGAGGTGCATCAGGTGGAGGGTATTCGCAAGTGCTACCTATGGAGGAGTTCAATCTTCATTTTACAGGAGATATGTATGCAGTAAATACGGCCCACAACCTGCTTTGTGCAATGACAGAGGCATCTGTA